>JAYVJN010000265.1:0-11377 GCA_043769325.1 Acidobacteriota bacterium | reverse complement strand
CGGTGGGGATGCCCTTGCGTTTGACGGCCTCGAACATGGTTTCGGATTGGTTAGGCGGGACGACTTTGTCCTCTAAACCCTGAAAGAAAATCACGGGGCAGTTGAGTTGCGCGGCGTAGTGGACAGGTGAGCGTTGGCGGTAGATGTCGGCGCGTTCGGGGTAAGGGCCGAGCAAGCTGCGGTTGTAACGCGACTCGAATTTGTGGGTGTCAATTTCCAAAGCCTCCACATCGCTGACGCCGTAATGACTCGCGCCGGCTTTGAAGGTGTCGCGGAAGGCCAGGGCGCAGAGCGTCGTGTAACCGCCCGCGCTGCCGCCGGTTATCATCAGGCGCGAGGCGTCCGCCAAGCCTTTTTCCACTAAAAACTTCGCGCCGTTGCAGCAATCGTCCATGTCCACCACGCCCCAATTCCCGTTCAGCCGTTCGCGGTAAGCGCGTCCGTAACCCGTGCTGCCGCCGTAGTTGACATCCAAAATGGCGATGCCGCGACTCGTCCAATACTGAATTTTCAGCGCGAAGGCGTTAGAGGCTTGCGAGGTCGGGCCGCCGTGACTCATTACTAACAAGGGCGGTTTTTCATCGGTGGGTGCGGCGTAGTCTTGGTTGGTTGGCGGGTAGTAAAAGGCGTGTGCGGTGAGGCCGTTTTCGGTGGGAAATTCGATGGGTTGGGCGTGGGAAATGTAACCCGCGTCAAGTTGTAAAGCGGTGGAGCAGCGTAGCGTCGTCCATTCTCTTTTTGCCAAATCAAGCAACACAATCGCCGCCGGTTCGGTGGGTGAAGCGGCGCGCATGACGAGGCGCGAGGCGTCGGCGCGGACGTAACTAATATCGGTGTAGGGCGTCGGGATGTCCACCCATTCGTCGCTGATGGTGTCCACCATCGCCAAGCCCATGAGTCCGTCCCGCGAGTAAGCGCAGACCAGGCGCGAGGGCGCGACGAAGGCGTAAGTGGACAGAGCGAAAACCCATTGCGGCTGTCCGCATTCGGCTTCAATAGTGCAATCGCGTTCGATTTCGCCGTCGTCGCGCAGGGCGTAGAGATTCCACCAGCCGCTGCGGTCTGATACGAAATGCAGATAGCCGCGTAGCGACCAGGCGGGCTGAAAAACGGATTCATCCGCGCCGCCGGCGATAAGTTGCGCGTTGATAACTGCGCCGTTATCGTCAAATTCGCCGCGCCATAGCTCCGTGCCGTCCCAAGGCATATTGGGGTGATTCCACGACAACCAGGCCAAACGCTTGCCGTCCGGCGAAATGGCGGGCGACGAGTAAAAATCTGAGCCGCTTGCCAAGACCGTTTCGCCCGCACCGTCCGCGTTGACCGCGACGAGCGCGTTGACGGCTTCCCCGTTGCCCGTGTGGTCTTCGCGCACGCACACCACGCGCCCCGCGCCCGCGACGAAATCCGCGTAACGAAAGCCTTCTGCGGTCAGAGGTTGCGGTTCCGCGCCGGGCCGTTGGACGTAGAGGCGTTGGTCGGCAAAGTTGGTGAAGTAAACCACGCCGCCGGCCACCGCGTAATCGCCGCCGCCGTATTCGTGAACCTTATTGCGGGCGTTAAAATCCGGCGGCGTGATGTCCGTTACAACGCCGTCCGGCGCGCGCCGCACGATGACATGACGCCCGCCCTCGTTGGGCCGCATCTCAACCCAGTAAATATCCTCGCCGTCCAATTGCGGCTGCCCTACGCCCAACGCGCCTTGCACCAACAAGTCCGACGTGAGCGGCGATTTCCAAGAGCCAAAAGGCGCGATAGTTGGTTGTGTCATAGCGTTGCTAGAATAAGGCAGAAGCCCGCGCGTAAGCAAGGGCGTCGGTGGTGTGCCACAGGCTACGCCCTTGCTTACGCGCGGGCTTCTGCCGGTTTTAGAGCGCACGCAATCTGCGCGGCGGCGCGGGCGTTGTTTTCGAGCAGGGCGAGGTTGGCGGTGAGTGTCGCGCCCTGGCTTTCTTCGGCCATGCGCGAGAGGAGAAAGGGCGTTAATTCGCGGCCCGTGATGTTTTGCGCGTCGGCGTCGGAGAGGGCGCGTTGGAGCGCGTCTTGCAAGAGCGCGGGCGGCACTTCGGCTTCGCGCGGCACGGGGACGGTGACGAGCGTTGCGCCGTCTAAGCCCAACTTGTGGCGGGCGTTGAAGATGGCGGCGACTTGGGCGGGCGTGTCGGCGCGGGCGTCTATGGGCAGACCGCTTTTTTGTGAGTAAAACGCGGGCATTTCGTCGCAACCGTAGCCGAGAACCGTGACGCCGTGTGTTTCCAGCCATTCGCGCGTTGCCGGCAAATCCAAGATGATTTTGCCGCCGGAACAGACGACAATCATCGAAGTCCGCGCCAGTTCGGGCAGGTCGGCGGAAACGTCTGGCAACGCGCCGCGATGGACGCCGCCGATGCCGCCGGTGGCAAAGACGGAAATGCCCGCCATGCTTGCCAGAATCATGGTCGTGGCGACGGTAGTTGCGCCGTCCCAACCGTTGGCGACGGCGACGGGCAAATCGCGTCGGCTCAGTTTTTTGATGCCGTCGGCGTTAGCGAAATGCTCCAATTCCTCGCGGTTAAGTCCCACGCGCAGACGGCCTTGCAAAACCGCGCAAGTGGCGGGCACGGCCCCGTTTTCGCGCACGATTTGTTCCAAACGCAAGGCTGTTTCCAGATTCATGGGACGCGGGAGTCCGTGCGAAATGACGGTTGATTCCAGCGCGACAATGGGTTGGTCTTGCGCCAAAGCTTCGCGCACTTCCGCGCTGAGGTCGAGCAATTGATTCATATTCAAAAATTGAAGCGAAAATTCGAGCCGATGACGTTGAAATCGCCAGGCTGAGTCGTGCCGTCGCTCTGGCGCATTAAATAGATGTCGAGCGTAAAATGCTTGTCGAGCCGTTTTTTGACGCCCACAGCAAAACGATTGCGGGAAAATTTGTCCAACACGAAATCATAGAAAATCTCGTCGAGAACGTATGGAGTAAACGTCCGTTTGGCAATCTTATACGGGCGTTCAACGATGATGCGGTTGCGGTAACGCGCCGTGTCGGAACGCGAACTGCGCCAACGGTATTCGTAAAGATTGCGGTCAGTCAGCTTAATCTTGCCAGGCAGATTAAAAGTGAGCACCGAGTTGAGCGCAAGACGGTGCTCATATGTCAGCCGCCCGCGCACCGCCGAGAGCCTTTGGTAGCGGTAACCAGGGCCGAAAGCGATATGTTTAGTAGCCTTATAGAGAAAAGACAGGCCCGCGTAATGGTCGGTGGTGCGGTTAAAATCGGTCTTTTCGCGCAAACCTAAATTAAGTATTACGTCAAGTTTGGGCTTGGCGGCCCACACAAAATCAATGTCTTGCCAAAATTGATTGTAGGAACGCGGCACGGAAATCGCGGTTTGCGCGCGAAGGGAAACTGTCAAAGCAAATAGGATAAACGCCAAAATTGTTAATTTTTTCAAGGTGTTTGCTCCGTAATCGTTGAAGAGCTTATAGCTCAACTCAGCCCTACACATTTCATGGTTTGCCTGAGAAGACGTAGCGCGGCGCGCCTTTTGTCCAGGGGTCGTATTCTCGCGCAAACTTCAGTCTTTCGGCAATCGGCGGGTGCGAGAAAAGCCAGAATTTGACAAATGCGGGCGGGTTTGGGTGCGCCAGCGACTTTTCGCCGAGGATTTGAAAGGCTTCGGCGGCGGCTTTTTGGTTGTCGGGCACGAGTCCGTGTGTGACTTCCAGGCCGTAAACGTCGGCTTCGTGTTCCAGATGACGGCTAAAAGCGTTGGCGATGGGTTCGCCGGCAAAGCTCAAGACCGCCGCGATCAGTAATATCAACGGCAGCGAAGCCCAATCGCCTAAACCGCTTATCGCCCACCGTGCGCCGTATTGTTTGATTAAACGACGCGCCAAGTGAAACGCCAGCCAGAATAAGGCCAGCGAACCCAAACAACCCAACGCCAGCCCTTGAAAAATGTGGTTGAGAACGTAATGCCCCATTTCGTGGCCGAAGACGAAAAGCGTCTGCGCTTGGGTCATTTCTTGTGTCGTCGTATCCCACACCACCACGCGCTTGGTCGCGCCCAGGCCGGTGACGTAAGCGTTGAGCGCACGGGTTTTGCTGCTCGCGTCCATTTCAAACATACGCTCCGGCGGAATATCCAGGCCGCCGCGTTGCGTTACTTTGCCCATTTCCGCCACGAGTTGTGGTTGTGTTTGCGCCAACGGCGTGAATTTGTTGAAAAGCGGGTCAACCAAGACCGGCATCACAAAGACCACCGCCGCAATCAACGGCAGCGAAGCCAGCCAAAAGACAAACCAGGCCCGCTCCGGCCAGCGGCGCAAAACCACATAGAGCAACCAGATAAGCGGCGCGGTAACCAGTATATTGAGCAGTTCGCCTTTGCCCCAATCCGCCAGCCAGTCGCCCCAACTCTGCACCGAGACGCCGTAAAAATTTGCCAGATGCTTGGCGTAGATTTCCAGCGGCAAGGTCAAAAGGCTGAACAAAAGCAACAACGGCGCGGTGACAATAAAGGCTTGCGCCAGACGCCAACGGCTACACGCTTCGGCCCAGGCGCGAAGGCGTGGCGCGAGTTTCAGCCCGATAAACGCCGCCAATAACGCAAAGGTCAATCCGGTGTTGAGAAAATAGAGTTTGTAGCGCGTCAGCGAATACTCAATTGCTTGCTGGTATTTTTCCGGCGGCAGCGTGTAGGCGTCGGGTGATTGGGAAAAGACTGGCAAAACACAGAAAAATAGGAGGAAAAGCCAAACTCCGAGGGCGCAGGCGTCCCCGCCTGCTTTGAGCGCAACGCGCGAAAATTGCGTTGACCAGGACTCGCCTGGCGGCTCGTCGGTTGCAGTCAAGATGACTGCGAACCCAGAGTTACGCGCTCTTTTTGAATACATAGTAAATTACGCCTTTATGGTCGTCGGTGAAGAAAAAAGCGTCCGGGCCGGCGCGAAGGATGCCGCAGGGCCGTCCGTGAACCTCTTTATCCACGCGAAAGCCGGTGATGAAATCCTGCACACGGCCCCGCGCATCCACGCGGGCGATGCGGTAGCCGCGTCCGGGCAGTTTTTCGGGGTTAGTCGGGCCGTGTAAAGCAACCAGATAAGCGTCTTGCAACTGCGGCGCGGTGTTTTCACCAGCCGCGAAAAAAGCGAAGCCAAGGGGCGCACTGTGGGCCGGGAAACCGACAAAGGCTTTGGCAACATTAGCGCAGCCGGCTTTGCGGCGAAATTTCGGGTCAGCGTAAATCTTGCCGCCGTACTGATAACAGAAGGGCCAGCCGTAATCGCGCCCGTTTTTCAGGATGTAAAAGGAATCATTGGGTTTATCGTCGCCGAGATGGTCGGCCCCCATGTTGGTTGCCAGGAATTGATTGCCAATCCATTGCAAATCCACGACATTGCGTAACCCTGTGGCAAAACGCCGCTGCCCGCTGCCGTCGGGGTTCATTTCGATAACCGACGCCCGCACCGGCTCTTTTTCGATGCAGGCGTTACAACTGCTGCCGACGGACACATAAATCTTGCCGTTGGGCGCGGGCGCGATGGTGCGCGTCAGATGCCAACCGCCGTATTTGTAGTTGAGTCCGTAATCGGGAAAAGTCGCCACCGTTTCCGGCTGGCTTGTCGGCGCGGTTTCGCCTAACTTAAAGCGGTAGCGCACCAGCTTTTCGGTCAAGGCTAAATATAACCAGGGCTGGCCTTTGGCGTCGGTGATAAACGCCACGCTGTTCGGATTGTGGAGGTTTTTCAGGTAAGGGATAACCGCGCCGAAGCTGCCCGTTTGCGGGTCGAACTTGTCCAAAATATAGACCGCGCCGCGTTTGTTGTCGGTCTTGTCGTGCATATCCGTGACGAACAAACGCCCGTCGGGGCTAGGCGCAAAGAACCGCACGCGCTTGAGGCCCTCCGCCGCAACGCGAATCTCAAAATCCGGCGGCAAATTGAGCGCGAAGGTGTCGCCGCCCGACAACTTAACGGTGTGCGGGATGAGCTTCTGCGCTTGTAGAGCAGAACAAAAAAACATTAACACGGAGACACAAAGGCACAGAGACACAGAGTTTTTAATAAATTCTCCGTGTCTCCGTGTTGAAAAATCCGTTTCACTCAACCCAATCGGCGATGAAGACGTTGGTGTCGCCGCGCGTTTTGGCGTTGCGGTTCGAGGCGAAGACCAGTTTTTTGCCGTCGGGCGTGAACATCGGGAAGCCGTCAAATGATTCATAGAACGTGATTTGCTCCAGCCCTGTGCCGTCGGTATTGATTTTCCAGAGGTTGAAGTCGCGCTTTTTGGGGTCGTTGACGTTGGACGAAAAGATGATGCGTTTGCCGTCGGGAAAAAAGTACGGGGCGAAGCTGGCCGCGCCGAGTTTGGTGATTTGTCGTTTATTTGTGCCGTCGGCGTTCATTATCCACAGCTCGAAAACGGTGGGTTCGATGATGTCTTCGGCCAGCAGTTTCTTGTAGCGTTCAATCTGCGCCGGCGTTTTCGGGTGATACGAACGATAGACGATTTGCTTGCCGTCGTAAGACCAAAACGGCCCGCCGTCGTAGCCTAATTCGTTGGTCAAACGCCTGACGTTCTTGCCGTTAGCGTCCATCGTGTAGATGTCCAGGTCGCCGTCGCGCGTTGAAGTAAACGCGATTTTCTTGCCGTTTTTGGTAATCGTGGCTTCGGCGTCATAGCCCGCTGTTTTGGTTAATTGTTGGGGCTTTTCGCCGTTCGGCCCCGCCAGGAAGATGTCGAAGTTCGGGTAAATCGCCCAGACGTAACCCTTTGACCTGTCGGGCGGCTTGGGGCATTCCTTCGCGCCCAAGTGCGTCGAGGCGTAGAGGATATTCTTGCCGTTAGGATAGATGTAAGAGCAGGTCGTGGTGCCGTCGCCGGTGGAGACCATCTTGATGTCCGTGCCGTCGGAGTTCATGGTGTAAATCTGGTCACACGAACGCCCGTCGCGCTTGGATTGAAAGATGAGTTTTTTGCCGTCGCCGCTAAAATAGGCTTCGGCGTTCTCGCCCGCAAACGATAGCTGTTTGACGTTGCGGATATGTTTTTCCTGCGCCAACTCAATCGGCTCATCCGGCGGCGAGATTTGCTGGCTGTGGCTATGGCGCGTAATTCCAAAAGCACCGGCGATAATTGCAAGAGTAAAAATTAAGGCAGTTTTTTTCATAACTCACTTTTAGGATGCAAATGGGTCAAGCAGACGCAGCCCCGCTATCCAATTGAAATCTTTGGTGTTGCGTGTGGCCAGCGTGTGTCCGTAAGTCAGGGCCGTAGCTGCTATTAATGCGTCGCCCAAGGACATTTTCTTTTGCTGGCGCAACCAGACCGCTTGCGAAATGGTGACGTGGCTAATGGGCAAAACATCTGCCGCCGCGAAGAAAGCCTCAAAATGCAAGCGGTCTGCGTCGGTCAGACGGTGATAGCCCAACACTTCTACTACACTCATGGCAGATACCGAGGGCGAGTGTTCTGCAATCAAGCGACGTAGCTGCGGATAATCCGGCTGGGCGGCGTAAATGATGATATTGCTGTCAACTATCATGGGTTTCGCGCCCTGGTAAGGCGCGGTCTTCGCGCTGTTCGCGTTGCCAGGCAACAGGGTCTGCGATGTCTGCCACAGCGTTTTGCGCGGCGAGTGTTTCCAGCGCCGCCGCCATCGCTACGCCACGTTGCTGCCGCTCAGGGGCAACCGGCTCCATTAAGGTTACATGGACTTCGACAGATTCGTCGCCCTGCGGAAAGGAAGGGGTTTCGCCTTTCCACTCCAGGTAATGACCACGCAAAATTGCTCTGTAAGTTGGGTACATCCCGTGTCCTTTCGCCAGCCTTTAGACAGGCTAATAATACCTTGCCGAATATACAAGGTTTGGCTGCGAGAGAAAAGAAGGCCAGCCACAAAATTACCGGAAAGCGCAAAATGCCAAATCGGAATCGGTGGAAAGCGACAAAATCACGGCGAAACATTGCGGTGTTTACCCGCTAACTTCTTTTCAATCACTGCGGCTAACTCTTTCAAACCTTTCGCCACCGCCGCGTCTAACTCTTTTCCTTCACTTTGTTTACAGAGGGAGAAATGCTCATCGAAATCCGTCCATTTTTCCTGCATCGCCAGCGTGTAGGCGAGGCTGCATTCGGCGGCAAAAATCGCCCGATTGTCTTGCTTGTAATGTAGGCGAAAAACCGGCAGCATTTCGCGCAAATATCTTTCGCCGATTTGATATTTATTTTCGACAGTCGGTGGAAACACGGCGTTTCGATACTGTTCGTGATATTTCTCGAATGTTTCCGGCATCATCAAACGATTCGTATAATCTTCAAGCATATAAGGCAGATTGAGATTATTGGGATTCGTTTCGCGCATCATATTGATTGCCGCCATCAAATATGTCGCCCGACCCTTTTCCTCGACACCGCCGCACCAATAAAGGTAAACCATATCTTTGGCGACGAGTTCGTGCCGTTCGCCGTAAAACTGCCGCCTTAGGGCGAGGGCGCGGCGGGCGTGGTCAAGCGCCTTGGCGATGTGTTTTTTGCTTCGCTCGGTTAAAACACCGAATCTATCGCGTTTCGCAACGGAGCCAAAAATATCGGCGAATTTATGATGCAGTTCCGCTTGAATGTCGGCTTGTCCGGCGAAATCCGTATCAATTTTATCGCTCAAATCATCCATCGCCTCAATGACCTTCGTTTCGCCCTTAAACTTCGCGCCTTCGGCATACCATTGATGGTTGGCGTAGGAAAAACTTTCGACATATACGCCGTGATTTTTTTCGCCTTTTCTTCTTCCGCTTTAGCGTGTTCGGTTTCTCTTTCGGAACGCCTCTGTGCTTCGAGCGCGACATTCACTTGTTTGCGGGCAACTCTCGCCTGCCAAAGCGCGGCGGTTATTCCCATAACCAGCGCGAGAAAGACAACTATTCCGGCAATTACCGAAACTTTGTTGCGCTGATAAAATTTGCTGGCGCGATAGGAAAACGTGGCGGGACGCGCCAGCACCGGCAAGCCGTCAATAAACCGCCAGATGTCGGCGGAAAATTGCTCCACTGTTGGGTAACGCCGTTCGGGTTCTTTGCACAGCGCCTTCAGGATGATGTTGTCAAGATCGCCCTGCAATTGTGGGTTGCGGATAGCGGATGGCGGATGGGCCGGCGGCGCGATGGCTAAAGAAGGCGTCGTCGGCTCATCTTCGCTGATGGTTTTGAGCAGTTCGCCGTTGGTTTTGCCGGCGACATTAAACGGATGCGTTCCGGTCAGTAGCTTGAACAGAATCACGCCCAGGCTGTAAACATCGGTGGCGGTGGTGACAGGTTCGCCTTTGATTTGTTCGGGCGAAGCATATTGCGGCGTCAGCGCGCCGAGCAGCGTGAGGGTAGTTTTGTCGCCCGACACTTCGCCGCCGAACAGTTTGGCGATGCCGAAATCAAGCAACTTCGGTTCGCCGTCCTCTGTGACGAGGATATTTGAGGGTTTCAGATCGCGGTGAATAATCAGGTTGCGGTGGGAAAAGGAAACCGTCTCGCATACCTTGTTAAAGAGTTTCAGCCGCGCGTTGAGCGGCAGGTTCCGCCCCGCGCAAAATTTGTCAACCGGCAGCCCTTCAATGTATTCCAGCACGAGAAAAGGCACGCCGTCGGCGGTGGTTCCGGCATCCAGCAGACGGGCGATGTTGGGGTGATTGAGTTTGGCCTGTATATCCTTTTCGCGGGTGAAATTGCGCCGCAGCGTTTCACTATTAAATTCGCGCTTGAGCATCTTGACAGCCACTTTTTGCGCGAATTTGCCGTCGCTGCGTTCGGCCAGATAGACCGCGCCCATGCCGCCCAGACCGAGTTCGCGGAGAATCCGGTAGTTTCCTATCTGAGAGCCTGGCAAGGCGGCATCAAGTTCCTCCGCCGCAAAAAAATCACGGGAAATAGTGAGGGCCGGCAGGGTCAGAAAATTCTCCGCCGCGCCCTCGCAAGCCAGTAAGGATTCGACCTCGGTTTGCATTTCGGGCGTCAGCTTGGCGCGGGCCAGCAGTTCTTGCCGCTCTGCCGGGTTGCAGTCGAGCAGTTGGCCCACGATGGCTTTGATTTTTCTCCAATCTTCTTCCGGCATCGGCGTTACGTCTTAATATGCGTAAAAGGGCGGGAAAACCGGACAAAATAGCGGCACTATTTTGTGCTTAGGAGCGTCAATTAAATAAGGACGCCATTATCGCCCGTAGGGGCAGACCTATGTGTCTGCCCCTACTCGGTGTCTGCCCCTACTCGGTGTCTGCCCCATGTCTGCGTGCCGGCGCGCGGGGCAGACACATAGGTCTGCCCCTACGAGTTGGCGCGGTTATTTAATCGGCGTTCCTTAGTTCACGGAACAACCAAAGGCAGGCGGTTTGCCAGTCCCGGCTCACGGTTCTTTCGGAAACGCCCAGGGCGGCGGCGATTTCACCGTTGCTCAAACCGCCGAAAAAACGCATTTCTACTACCTGGGCTTGCGCTTCATCAAGTTCGGCCAGTTTCCGCAAGACTTTATCCAGCGCGAGGATTGAACCGGCCCGCTCCGCAATCGGTCTCTGCACATCGTCGAGCAAGAGATGCGCGGTATTGCCGCCGCGCTTTTCGGCGGCGTAGGCGCGGGCGTGATCCACTAATATCTGCCGCATCAGCCGCGAGGTAATGCCGAAAAAATGCCTACGGTTTTGCCACTCAATGCCGGATTGTTCGCAGAGCTTGAGAAAGGTTTCATGCACCAGGGCCGTCGGCTGCAAGGTGTGGTCAATGCGCTCACGCGCCATCAATATCCTGGCCTGTTTTTTCAATTCATCATAGACAAAGGGCAAAAGGCGTTCTTGGGCTGTTTCATCGCCGTTCTTCCAATCTTGCAAAATCAGAGTAATTTCCGAGGTCTCTTTCATCAATTAGTCCCATTTATGGAGCCAGGTTTTGCCGGTGATTATACCCCGACTTGGCGAATTTTAGTATCTGACGAAAAAGTTTGGCGTCTTTTGCCGCCGCCTTACGCATATACAGCCAAAGAGGTCGAATACGGCTTTTAAGGAGAAGAAACAGATGGCAAACATAATCAATGATTTTAAGCTGCGCCTGGCGTTGGGATTTTTGTTAATGCTCGCGGCGGCGAACCTCGCCCCGGCGGCGACCTTTACCGTTACCAATACCAACGACAGCGGCGCGGGCAGTCTGCGCCAGGCGGTTTTGGACGCGAATGCGGCGACGACGACCGCCGATACGATTGTGTTTGATGCGTCGTTTAACGTGCCGCGCACGATTACATTGACGACGATAATTAGCATCAGCCCGGCGGCGGGCGTGGACACTCTGACGATTACGGGACCAGGCGCGAATCTTTTGACGATTACTCACACTACCGCCCGGATTTTTCAGAACGGGTTGA
>JAYVJN010000264.1:0-4813 GCA_043769325.1 Acidobacteriota bacterium | reverse complement strand
ACAGTTGCGATCAATTACGCCACCGCCGACGGCACGGCTATTGCCGGAAGCGATTACACGGCAACCAGCGGAACTCTGGTTTTCAATCAGGGCGAGACGAGCAAACAGATCAGTATTACGGTTCTCAATGACAGCGTTTATGAATTGCAGGAATCGTTCGCGCTCAATCTGAGCAGTCCCACCGGCGGAGCGACACTCGGCACTCCGGCAACGCACACTTTAGTTGTGTCAGATAATGACCCGCAACCGCAACTTGCAATCAATGTCATAGCGGTCATCGAGCCTTTGAGCGGCACGACAACGGCAACTTTTACCGTTACTTTGACCGGCGCAACTACTGTTCCGGCAACAGTTAATTACGCCACCGCCGATGTTACGGCAATCGCGCCGGGCGACTATGTAGCGACAAGCGGAACGCTGACTTTTAATGTCGGCGAAACGAGTAAAAACATTGCTGTTACAATCAACAGCGACAATATTACCGAAGCCTTAGAAACTTTTAGAGTTAATCTTTCAGGTGTAACAAACGCCACTTATTCCAACACTTTCGGCGTAGGAACAATTCGGCAACAATACAGCAACGGCAAGATTGCGTTTAATTCGACCC
The DNA here is from genome assembly GCA_043769325.1 of Acidobacteriota bacterium. Classification (GTDB taxonomy): domain Bacteria; phylum Acidobacteriota; class Blastocatellia; order Pyrinomonadales; family Pyrinomonadaceae; genus JAYVJN01. Next base: position 4,206 of record JAYVJN010000264.1, on the reverse strand, counting down.
GCGACGGCGGTGATTTGGAAATTTACACGATGAACGCCGATGGCAGCGGACAAACGCGCATAACGAACATTACCGGGCGCGACGAATTGCCGTTTTGGTCGCCCGACGGCAGCAAGTTGATTTTTGCCAGCAATCGCGGTGCAAGTTGGGACGTTTACATAATGAACGCCGACGGCACGGGGCAAACGAATCTGACAAATCATCCGGCAACCGATAATTATCCGGCAATGTCGCCGGACGGAACGAAGATTACCTTTGCCAGCAACCGCGACGGAAACAATGAAGTTTATGTGATGAATGCCGACGGCACGGGGCAAACGAATCTGACCAACAACAGCGGACACGATGAAGAAGCAAAATTTTCGCCCAATGGCAGCAAAATCGTTTTCACAAGTCGCCGCGATGCAGGAAATTATGAGATTTATTCGATGAATGCCGACGGCTCAAATCAAACTCGTTTGACTAATAATCCTACCATTGAAGAATGGGCTGCGTGGTCGCCCGACGGCTCGAAAATCGTTTTTGAAAGCAACCGTGACGGTAACTTTGAAATTTATCTGATGAACCCGGACGGCACAGGGCAAACCAGATTAACCAACAATGCCGCCAACGACGAAGAACCGACATGGTCGCCTGACGGCACAAAAATAACTTTTTCGTCCAACCGCGACGGTAATTTAGAAGTTTATACAATGAATCCCGACGGCACGAATCAAACTCGTCTGACCAATGTTGCGGGAGACGATTATTTGTCTTCATGGCAACCCGTCAGCTTAACGCCGGGCACGCTGCAATTCAGCACGGCGACTTACAGCGTCAATGAAAACGGCGCGACGGCGACCATAACCGTCACCCGCGCGGGCGGCAGCGATGGCGCAATCGGCGTGAGCTATGCCACCGCCAACGGCACGGCGACAGCGGGCAGTGATTACACCGCCATATCCGGCACGCTTTCCTGGGCCAACGGCGACACCGCGAACAAGGCGTTCACGGTTGCTATTACCGACGATACCGTCTTTGAAGGCAACGAAACCATCAATCTCGCCCTCAGCAACCCGACGGGCGGCGCAACCCTCGGCGCACAGAACACGGCGGTCTTGACCATCGTTGACAATGAAACCCAACCAACCATCAGCATCAACGATGTCTCGGTCAACGAAGGCGATAGCGGCGCGGTCAACGCCAATTTCACCGCTACGTTGTCTCACCCGACGACACAGACCGTCACAATGGACTATCAGACTTTGGGACAAGGCGCGACGGAAAATCTTGATTATACGCCCATTAGCGGTGCGCTTACCTTCAACCCCGGCGAGACAGCCAAGCCGCTAACCGTTGCGGTTTTGGGCGATACGCTTGATGAGGCGAACGAACAATTCAGCATTTTGCTGTTCAATGCAGTCAACGCCGGTTTACTTGACCAAGACGGCTTCGGCACGATTCTGGACGATGACACCGCCGGCTCGGTGCAATTCGCAAATGCGACATACAGCGTCAACGAGGGCAATACAACCGCCACCATTACGGTTTCTCGAACCGGCGGCGCAGCCAGCGGTGTCACCGTTAATTATGCTACCTCAGACGGAACCGCTACGGCGGGTTCGGATTACACTGCGACAAACGGCACTTTGACTTTCGCGGCAAATGAACCAAGCAAGACGTTTGCTGTCACGATTCTTGATGACAATGAGTTTGAGAGTGACGAAGCAGTTAATCTCTCCTTGAGCAATCCGCAAGGCGGCGGCACACTCGGCGCGCAAGCAACATCCGTGTTGGCGATTACCGAAACCGACACCTGTTCTTATTCCATCGCGCCGACTTCGCAAAACTTCGGTGTTGCCGGCGGCGGTAATACGGTAACTGTCACTGTGATAAACGGCTGCGCGTGGACGGCGGCGAGCAACGCCGCCTGGATTACCGTCACCGGCGGCGCGGCGGGTAACGGCAATGGCACGGTAAATTATACGGTTGCCGCCAACATCGGCGCGGCCCGCACGGGAACCATGACCATCGCCGGCCAGACCTTTACCGTCACCCAAGACGCCGGACAAATCAGCGTCGCCATGCCGACGGGCCTCACCGCGCAGCATAACGCGCCCGTCATGGTTCCCGTCACTGTCTCGGATGTCAGCGGACGCGGCGCGACCTCGTATGACTTCACCGTCACTTACGACCCGTCAGTCTTGACGCCGCAAGCCACGCCCTTTGACCAGGTCGGCACGCTCTCGGCCAACTTTGAAATCAACGTCAATGCCGCCACGCCCGGCACTCTTATCGTTTCGGGCTTTGGCGCGAACCCCTTGAGCGGCAGCGGCACGTTGCTCACGCTGAAGTTCAACGCCAGCGGCAACGCGCCGGCGTGCAGCAATCTGACCTTTACCGCTTTCACTTTCAACGAAGGCACGCCGGCCATCGTTGCCAGCAACGGACAGGCTTGCCTTATCAACGGCAACATCAACGGCACAATCAGCTATGGCAACGCGACGGCCTTCCGGCCCGTGCCGAACACCACACTGGCGGCGGCGGGTGCGGTTAATCTCTCGACGACCACTGATTTTAACGGCGCATACAACCTGACCGGCTTCGGCAATGGGGCCTACGCCGTGACGCCCGCCAAGAGCAATGATGTCAATGGCATCGCCTCGTTTGACGCTTCGCAAATCTCGCGGCACGTTACCCAACTCATCACTCTATCACCCCAGCAACTCGCGGCGGCAGACGTTTCCGGCAATGGCACCGTCACCTCATTTGACGCCTCGCTCATCGCCCGCTATATCCTCGCGCTGCCCAATTTCGGCAGCACCGGCACCTGGCGTTTTCTGCCCGTCAATCGCAGTTACACGGATGTCGTTAATGACTACACGGCACAGGATTACACCGCGATTCTGATGGGCGAAGTCTCCGGCAACTGGATGCCGCCCGCGCCGCCCATCGCGCCCGAACTGCTGCCGGTTTTCACCGCGCCGGAAACGCCCGCCACTGCCGTCAGCGTCACCGCCCCGATGATGGGCGCGCTGCCCGGCGCAAGCTTTACCTTGCCCGTCACCGTCGGCGATTTGAGCGGGCGCGGCGCCACCTCGTTCGACTTTGATTTGCTCTACAACCCAGCGGTTATCCAGCCGCAAACCGTTGCCGCCACTAACGCCAGCACCCTGAGCAGCGGTCTGCTAGTCGGCGGCAACATCATCACGCCGGGCCGCCTGCGCGTCTCCGGCTTTGGGGCCTTGCCCTTGCAAGGCGCGGGCACTTTGGTCAACCTGCAATTCACCGCGCTTGGCGCGGCTGGCACTACCTCGCCCTTAACCTGGTCGCCCTTTGTCTTCAACGAAGGCGACCCCTTGAGCGCACCCGTCAACGGGCGGGTGGACATATTGGCCCCGACGGGTTCTTCCGTAACGGTGAGCGGCTACGTCTTAACGCAACTCAACCGCGCCCCGCGCAACGCCTGGGTAACGCTGGTGGATTTGCAGGGCAACACGCGCACGGCCCGGGTCAACCGTTTTGGTTACTACGAATTCGCGGATGTGGAAACGGGCCTCACCTATATCCTCACGGTAAACGCGAAGGGCTACAATTTCACCCCGCCCAACAGCCTGGTAACGCCGACTACCAACAATGAGGTGTCGAATTTCACCGCTTTCCCGCAGTATTAAAAGCGTCCCTCGCAGAACGCTGACGGGCTGCGGTGCTGTCTCCGGTGGTTGCGCGGACGCTCCACCACCGGCTAATTTCCACCGTGCCTCCGGCACAAAACAGTTGTCAAGCTGACATCAAACATCGTGGCTGCGTAACATGAGTTATATTTAAATAGCCCATTAAATCAAGCGCGAAAAGCAAATTTGCCACCATCACTTTGGCGAAGGTATTGTCGCTAGATTGATGCTTTTTATGCGAATCAGGGGTTAAATGCCTTTGCCTGGCGCAACTTTTAGCTAAAACCGCGCGCCTTGTGATTGGAGCGCGGACGGCCTCGTCCGCATGAGCGCGATAGCGCGAAAAAAGGTGACGGCAACGGCGCGTTAGCCATCAATCAGGCTTGTTTGTCAGGGCCGTTACTCGCCATTCGGCTCGTTGCGGACAAGGCTGTCCGCGCTCCAATCGTGACGTGCTCAATTTCTTATACGTTGCAACTCCTGGTTCGCATTTTTTGTACACTCCCCTAAAACGCATCATTTCCCTTTGTGGCAACTAGGCACTTGGGGTTAT
>JAYVJN010000263.1:0-3964 GCA_043769325.1 Acidobacteriota bacterium | reverse complement strand
GCCGTTATTGTCAATCAGGATGAAATGCTCGCTCTTGCCAACATTTTCCGAACCTTGAAACATCATGTGTTCAAACAAGTGGGCAAAGCCGGTGCGCCCCAGCTTTTCGTTGCGCGAACCGACATTGTAAGTCAAGGCAAAGGAAACCACCGGCGCGCTGCTGTCTTCGACCAACAAAACACGCAAGCCGTTTTTCAGCCGCGTTTCCTGATAATTGACGCGCGGCACGGAAGCGACGGCGGATTTGCCGTCCTTAGCCGCCATCTTTGCTTTCATTTGCGCCTGTAACAGCAGCGTTGGCGACAAAAGCGTCACAACCAACGCCAGCCACCAGGCTTGGCGAATCTTTTTCATAAAGTTTAACTCCTCTAAGTAATAGCGATGATTACACGAACCGGCAATCAAAGTTTTCGGTAACTTGTCTTTACGCATCTACGCGCGATTAAGTTTAAGCGAAAGTCATACTGACGATAGAAGAAACTATTGGGGAATTCATTTGTCTGCGCCAAAGGCGCGTGAAGAAGGTAGCCAGACGTGCAACGTCTGGTAGCTATCGCAGCAGCCGTCGCGCTCTGAAAGAGCGCAACGAACCTTCGGGCCTCGTCTTCAACACGGGAAACTGTGAGAACTTGTTCCAGACGTTGCACGTCTGGCTACCTTCTCGTGGCCGCTTCGCGGCAGTAAACAATTTCAAAACAGCGGCTAAAGCACCAAGACATCAAGAAGCCATGCCCATTTCCTACTCCCCACTGACGGCCTGGCGCAACGACGCGATAACACCCGCATCGGTTACGGCGCGGACATATTCCGGTGGGCGCAAGGTTCCGCCCATGAAAACGCGCTCGTTGCGATGGCGCATCCCGCTTTCCGTGTTGGCAAAGCCGGTGACGTGCGCCTCGCGCGCGCCGGCCTGCGCGACGATGCGGGCAATATTTCGCTCGTTAAAGCCGCCGCCGGGCATGATGATGATGCGTTCGCCGGCGCGTCGGACGAGTTCCGCGAGTAAATCAACGCCTAACGCGACGGATTCCTCTTGCCCTGATGTCAACACGCGGTCAACGCCCAGCGAAATCAGTGTTTCCAGCGCAGCGAAAGGGTCACGGGCGACATCAAAGGCACGATGAAAAGTAACGCTCAGAGGCCGCGCGAGTTCCATTAGTTGCGCGACGCGCGGCGCGTCAACTTCGCCGTCAGCCGTCAATAGCCCAATTACTACACCGTCCGCGCCCAACTCTTTGGCGACCTTGATGTCGCGCTGCATGATGGCAAACTCCAAATCCGTGTAGAGAAAATCGCCGCCGCGCGGACGAATGATAACCTGTAATTTAATCCGTAAATGCTCACGCGCCAAGGCTATCGCGCCCGCGCTCGGCGTCGTGCCGCCTTCCCACAAATTGTCACACAACTCGACACGGTCGGCCCCGCCCGCTTGCGCCGCTAACGCCGATTCCACCGTATCCACGCAAACTTCGATGATTGGTTTATCCATCCGCTTTACTTTCCGGCCCGCCACTAAAGCGTTATAATGCTCTGTTTATGAAAATCGTCTGTCTTTCCGATACACACAATTGCAACGAACAAATCGCAGTCCCCGACGGCGACATACTCATCCATGCGGGCGACGCCACGATTCGCGGCACAGTGCCGGAAATCACCGCTTTTAACCGTTGGTTCGCCAATTTACCACATCCGCACAAGATTTTCATCGCCGGCAATCACGACTGGCTGTTTGAAACGGACAACGCCCTGGCCCGCAGCCTGTTGGACAAATCCATCCACTACCTGCAAGACGATTTCGTTATCCTCAACGGGTTGAAAATTTACGGCAGCCCCTGGCAACCGCGCTTTTACGATTGGGCGTTTAATTTGATGCGCGGCAAAGAACTCGCGGAAAAGTGGCGTTGGATTCCGGGCGATACCGATGTTTTAGTCACACACGGCCCGCCCCACAAAATTCTCGACGCCGTGCCGCGCCCGTATTTTGTGGAAAACACCGGCTGCGAAGCGTTACGCGAACGCATTGAAAACCTCTCGTGGTTGGGCAAACTAAAACTGCACGTCTTCGGCCACATCCACTGCGGCTACGGCACACAAGAAGAATTCGGCCTCAAATTCGTCAACGCTTCCAACTGTGACGAGGAATACCAACCCACACAACCGCCGATTGTATTGGAGTTATGATTTTTGGATGGTCAATGCAGGTAAGCAGAAGCTAAGTAACACGCCAGAAATAAGTTTACCCACATTGCGGAAGCCCGCACGAAGTAAGGGCGTCAAACATCACACACTTGACGTAATGCGTGTTTCTGCAAGTTGCTTGGTGGGTCAGGTTATTTTATTCGCGTTACTTAGGTTCATGGAAGGTGTGAAAGTTCTTTTGTTTCGACCGCCTCCGCTTACTTTTAACAAAAATAAAGGCGTTGTCCAGCTACAGACAACGCCTTTAAGGTTTGCTTGGTGAGAGAGTTAGAACCGGAAACGCACCATCAGGTCAATGAGGCGACCGCCTGGATCATTTGTCGTCGAAACATCCTGATATGCCGAGCCAGTGGCGAGTTGCCCAAAGGTTGCCCCGCCGACAGCAGCATTAACCACATCGGCCCCAAAACCGCCAATGCGGAAGTTTGGCCGGTTTAAGGCATCCAGGAAAGTAGCTCTTAATTCAAAGCTACGTTGTTCTCCCAGGTTAAACTTCTTAACCACACTGGCATCCAACTTAAAGAAGCTTGGGCCATAGACAATCAGGCTGTTAAACCCGCATTCGCCAACAAATCGTTGGCGACAATTTCCGAACCCAGCCGGCGCAAGAAACCTGCCCGTCGGGCCGCCGGAACCAAAAGTTACACCATAGCCATTGTTGGTTGTATTGTTGACGTTAATGTCAAAAGCCTTCTGAGTGTTCAGGATAATGTCATCGGGCAAGTAAGTGACAGCGTTCGGCCCCTTGCGAACCTTGATTTCTTTCTGAAACTCTTGAATTGTCATGCCAACGAGTTGGACGTTGCCAAAATTTACGGGCGAACCGCTTTGCCAACGCAGCGTTGGGAGAATCGTCCAGCCGCCAACAATAGCGTTGAGAACGCGATTGTTACCGGACAAGAAAGCTTTCCCGTTGCCAAATGGTAGGTCGTAGGTGGCGTCAAATTTGAACTGGTGGCGAATGTCAAAAGCCTGGACGTTTTTCGCCAAATCCCGCCCACCTTCCCTTTGGGTAAAGCCGGCAAAAACAACCGAGCTTGACTGGAAAGCGTCAGATTGCGCTTTTGACCAAACATAGTTGGCATTGATACGCAACCCTTGGGATAAACGCCGACGCACTTCGATAACTCCTGAGTTGTACCAAGTAACAGTGCTGTTATCTACAGTAAAGGCACCATTCACACCCGTCGTTGGATTAACATAGAAGAAGTTGGAGGGGCGCAAGTTGGCTGCGGCATTCGCCCGCCGCGTCGCGCTATTCTCAAAGCTGGTACCATTAAAGGCCAGTATATTGGGAGCATTTCTTGAAAGCGCCGCAAGTAAAGTGGTGTTGGCAAAGTTCGTGGCCGTATAAGGAGTGTTTGCAACGCCAGCCGGATTATTGGGCAGGTTTGATGCGGTGGGGTTAAAATACGAAATCATGATGGGTAGCGGTGAGGTTCCGGTTCCAGCCCCAAAGTAAGCAAAGTTAAACTGACAACCTGGGTTGGTAGTCGGCGTTTGACCGGCAACGATACACCTCCCGGCATCAATATTGGAATAGAGATTAGCCTGCGCCAACGCAAACTCAGATGCAAAGCCATTCTCTATAGTATTGAATTCATTTATGTTGTACTGACGCTGCAAGCCGCGCCCCTGATTACCGACATAACGAAATTCAACAACCGTATTTTTGTCAATTTCACGCTGATAGCCAAAACTATAAGAATGCACCGCGCCGGTTCTGATGTTCGGATTGAAGGCATTCGTCGAATCGGCGACTGTC
>JAYVJN010000262.1:0-5827 GCA_043769325.1 Acidobacteriota bacterium | reverse complement strand
CCGCGCCGCCACGCGCTGTTCACATTCGGCGCGTTGTTGTTCGAGTTGGGCGATGCGCTGGCCCGTGTCGCGGTAGGCAAAGCTCTTTTCGGCGATGGCGCGAACTTGGGTGAAACTGCCGTAAGCGTCGAGCAAATTGAGCAAGGTCGAATAAGTGGCGCGAAACTGGCTTTGCAAAGGGTCGGGCGGGGCGGTGAGCAATTTGGCGACGCGCTCCGGGTCTTGATGCTGCGCCGGGGCCATCACGATAAAGCCCACGCGGTCGCGTCCGCGTCGCCCCGCGCGGCCCGTCATCTGTTGCAGTTGCGAGGCGGAAAGCGGACGCCAGCCTTGCGAACTGCGGGCGTCGGTGTTGGACATAACGACGGTGCGGGCCGGAAAGTCCACGCCCGCCGCGACGGTTGAAGTGGCGAAAATCGCGTCGAGTAGGCCCGCGCTCATCAACCTTTCAATCAACAATTTCCAGGCCGGAATGTGGCCCGCGTGGTGCGCGGCGACGCCGCCGTTAATGATGGCGTGCCAATGGCGATGCCCGCGCACTTCGGGGTTCTCCTGGGCGAAGGCCAGCACAATTTCGCGCCGCTTTTCCCGTCGTTCCGGCGTATCCTCGCGCCGCATCAGGGCCGCTTCCGTAGCCGCCGCGTCGCACCGCCGCCGCGCCGGTAAAAAGACAATCGCGGGCAGCAAGTTATACGTCGCCAAAGCATTCAGCAACGTCGCGGGCGGCATTTCGGGTAGGTTTAGTTTCACAGTATCGCCAAAAACTAACTTTAATGCTGACTAGAGATTAAACTAAAGAGGAAAGAGCGTCTTGTGATTGGAGCGCGGACAGCCTTGTCCGCAACGAGCCAAAGGCGAGTAACGCGCCTTACGCTACCAAATTGTTGCCCCTTTAACGCGCCTTTAGCGTTACGTTTTTTCGCGCCTTCGCGCTCATGTGGACAAGGCTGTCCGCGCTCCAATCACGAGGCGCAAGATTTTATTGAACCAAATAGTAAAGCGATGCGGTTTTGCTCGGCATCTTGACACTTAACGGCGTTCATGTAATTCCTCGCGGGTGAAGCGCGGCGGATTGCCGGTAAAAGAATTGGCCTTCATGCTTTCAGCAATTTCACGCAAAAGCGCAGGTTTTTCTTCGTTATGGGTTGCCTCCAAATCCGGTGGCAGAATCTCGTAACTGAAGCCGTTGGGCTGCGGATAAAGCACGGCCAACGAACCTTCCGCAACGCCCATTGCCTGCGCCATTTCCGGCGGCAAATCCATAATCCAGCCGCGTCCGGTTTTATGCGCTGTTAAAATATCGCTCATAACTTATTGCTCCCCACCGCGCGATTGTAGCGGGAACTGCCTCCCATCTCAAGCAAATAAACCTGACATAAACAACTTCATGTTGCCAGAGCATTTTGCTTAACGGAATCGCCTTCTGAAGCGATTGCCCGAACCGGAGTTTTGCGGCACGGCCAGGCGCGAGATTTCGGGGTGCAGTCTGCCGCTATCATCCAACAAAGGAAAGAGTTCGCCTTCGGGAAAGAGGAACGCAGCGCGTAAAGGCACGGGCCGCGCGCCGGGCCGGGTGACGACGCCACACGGCACGCCGCGCACGCCGGCAATCCATTCGGCAAACTCGCCCGCGTTGCCAATAGTGGCGGAAAGCAACAACAGGCGCACGCGGGGCGGCGACAAGATTATCGCTTCTTCCCAGACATGGCCGCGCTCTTCATCAGCCAGGTAATGCGCTTCGTCCAAAATGGCGAGGTCGGCGCGCACTTCCTCGCCGTGCCGCAAGGCGTCAAATAGTTGATTGCGGTAAATTTCCGTGGTGCCAATGATGAGCGGCGCGTTGCCGTTTTCTTTTCTGTCGCCCGTGAGAATGCCCACGTTTTCCGCGCCAAACGCTTCGGAAAACTCCTGATATTTCGAGTTGGTGAGAGCCTTGAGCGGCGTTGTGTACCAGGCGCGGCGTCCGTTGGCGAGTAGGCGGCGAATCTCCTCGCGGGCAATCCAGGTCTTGCCGCTGCCAGTCGGGGCCGTGACTAAAACGTCTTGCGTTTCCAGTAACGCGAGGGCTTCGAGTTGAAACGGGTCGGGCTGAAACGGGGCCGCGTCCGGCGTGCCCAAGCCGGCCAATAATTGGTTAATTTCGCGTGTACTAGCGGCGCGCCGGCCCGTTGGGTGGCGCACGGGTTCGACGCGCGGCGCAAGTGTTTCCGCTTTGTTACCCAAAGGTTTACGCTTTTTGTTGGGGCGGCGCGGGCCGTTACTTTTGCTTGGCATAGTAATTCGTAGGGGCCGACCTGTGTGTCTGCCCCGTCCGGGGGCGTAAGGAGGGGCAGACACACAGGTCGGCCCCTACCGGACATCATTTCACGCCGCGACAACCGGGCCGACGGGCATTACTTCGATTTCGTTGCCGTAGCGACGGGTGAAGTAAATGGCTACAATCATGGTTGCCAACATGATCAGAGCGGCGGCCCAGAAAGTGCGCAAGACTGAGGCGTCGTCCAGATGCAGCGCGTTTGGGGCCGTTGCGCTGAACGATAAGATGGACACCAAACCCGGCCCCGCGACGCGGCCCAAACTGGCGAAGGATTGCGTAATGCCCAAGACGCGGCCCTGTTCCTGTGGCCCGACGCTTTTCGAGGCCAAACTGGTCAAGGTTGTGGTGGATAAACCGTTGCCAATGGCGAAACCCATCGCGCAAAATAGCAAAGAAGCCACCGCGCCCGCGTGTTGCGGAGTGATGAAAGGCACATAAAGAAAGCCGGCGACCAGAATCGCGCAACCTAAGATTGCCAGCCGCGTTTCGCCAAACCGTTTGACAATACGGCCAATCAGCAACCCTTGAAACACCGCCGCCGTGAGGCCGATGAAAAAGAAGATGCCGCCGTTTTCGCGCGGGCCGTAACCAAAACGGTACTGCGTAAACGGCACAAAGGCCGTTGTCATCATCGAAAACGCGGTGACGAGCAGAAAATAGAGGACAATCACCAACGCCAGTTTCGTCTGTTTGAACGCGCCGAAAAGTAACTCCATGCGCCCGGCCCGAGCCGACGCGCGCGCCGGATGGTCGGGCGTAATTGATTCGGGCAGCACGAAATAGAGTAAAACCGCGTTGGCGAAAGAGAGCGCGGCCATGAAGAAAAACGGCAGATGTTCGTTGACTGTATAGAGCAAACCGCCAATCATCGGGCCGAACACAAACCCCAAACCAAAAGCCGCGCCGATGAGTCCCATACCTTTGGCGCGTTCGGCGGGCGTGGTCACGTCGGCGATATAGGCTTGCGCCGTCGAGATATTAGCGCCCATCACACCGGCCAGCGCGCGGCTCACAAAAATCAGGAGCAGCGAATTAGCCAGGCCCAGCAGTATATAAGAAAATCCGGCGCCGATGATGCTGAAAAGCAAGATAGGCCGTCGCCCATGACGGTCTGACAATCCGCCCAAAATCGGCGAGAAGATGAACTGCATCAACGAATAAGAGACGGTCAACAATCCGATTTTGCGAATGTCCGCGTGAAATAATTCAGCATAACGCGGCAAAATGGGAATCAGAATGCCAAAGCCGACAAGGTCAATAAAGACCGTGATAAAAATAACCAACAAAGGCGAACGCTTCATACAAACCGCATCGTAACGCAGAAACAGGCCGGCGCAAAGTTGCGACGTTCGCCGGACTTCTCTTTCATCAATGAATCGGGTTATGATGTGCGTTTCCGTGCGGCGTGTTATTCCTCACCGTGCCGCGCGGGTCGTAAAACCATGACGATAGAAGCAATTGAAGTGCGCGGGGCGCGCGTCCACAACCTGAAAAATATCTCTTTCGACATCCCGCACGGCAAGTTGACCGTGGTGACGGGCGTGAGCGGTTCGGGCAAATCGTCGCTCGCTTTCGACACGATTTATGCCGAAGGCCAACGCCGCTATGTCGAATCACTCTCGGCCTACGCGCGGCAATTTCTCGAACGCATGGACAAGCCCGACGTGGACGAAGTGCGCGGCATCGCGCCGGCCATCGCCATCCGCCAGAAAAACGGCACGCGCAACCCGCGCTCCACCGTCGGCACACAGACGGAAATCTACGATTACCTGCGCTTGCTTTTCGCCCGCGCCGGCCTGACACAGTGCCGCGTCTGCGCCCGCGAAGTCAAAAAAGACGCCCCCGAATCAGCCGCCGATGAAACACTCGCCGCATTGGTCGAAGGCGAACGGTTTTATGCGCTGTTCCCCGCGTCGCCAGAGGCGATGAGAGCGGGAGAAAAGGAGAGCGGACGCGATAATAACGCAGCGCGTTTCTCCCCCATCCCCCATCCCCCATCCCCTATCCCCCACGTTATGAGCCTCATGCAACGTGGCTTCACGCGGCTTTACGCGGACGGCGAGATTATCGAATTACGCACGCCGGACGATTTCACGCGGGCTGATTTCGCCGGCGTTTATGTCTTGGTTGACCGTCTGACGGCCCGCGCCGAAATACGCCAACGACTGGTTGATTCGCTGGAAACCTGTTTCCGCGAGGGCGAAGGTGCGGCGGTTATCAAAACAGCAGAAAAGCCTAACTCAGCACTCAGCACTCAGCACTCAGCACTTACGAAGCACTCAGCACTTACGAAGCACTCAGCACTGATTTTCTCCGAGAGTTTCGTCTGCAAATACGACGGCACGAGTTACCCCGACCCCGAACCGCGCCTCTTTAGTTTCAACAACCCATACGGCGCGTGTCCCACCTGTCAGGGCTTTGGCAACACCATCGGGCTAGACTTGGATTTGGTCATCCCGAACCCCGCGCTTTCGCTCAAACAAGGCGCGATTGAGCCATTCACCAAACCGCAACACGAATATACGCGCAATTCACTGGCCCGTTTTTGCGAGATGGAAGATATTCCGCAAGATGTTCCGTTTAATCAGCTTACCGAAGAACAGCAAAGGTTTATCGTCGAAGGCAAAGGCAAGTGGTATGGCGTGCGCGGCTTTTTCGAGTGGCTGGAAGAGAAGAAATATAAACTGCACGTCCGCGTTTTTCTGGCGAAATATCGCGGCTACACGCGCTGCCCCGATTGCGGCGGCGGGCGTCTGCGCCAGGAAGCCCGCGACGTGAAGGTCGGCGAGCGTTCACTACCGGAAATCTGCGCCCTTTCCATTCAAGACGCCGCGCGGTTTTTCGCCACGCTGGAACTCACGCCCGAACGCGCCGGCATCGCCGAACGTCTGCTCCACGAAATCCGCAAACGGCTTAAATTCTTGGTGGACGTGGGTTTAGAGTATCTGACGCTTGACCGTCTCGCCGCCACTCTGTCCGGCGGCGAGGCGCAACGCATCCAACTCGCCACGAATCTTGGTTCGTCGCTCGTCGGCGCGTTGTACGTCTTGGACGAACCTTCCATCGGCTTGCACCCGCGCGACGGTGACCGTTTAATCAAGATTCTGCAAGGCTTACGCGATTTGGGCAACACCGTCCTTGTCGTCGAACACGACGCCGACATGATGCGCGCCGCCGACCACATCCTCGACATCGGCCCAGCGGCGGGCGAGCTTGGCGGCCACGTTGTTTACGAAGGCTGTTTCTCCAAACTGATGAGCGACGGCAACTCCCTGACCGCGCGTTACTTGCGCGGCGAAGCGGAAATCAAACAGCCCAAACAACGCCGTGAACCGGGCAAGCGTAAACTCACGCTACGCGGCGCGTCGGAACACAACTTGAAACACTTGGACGTGGAAATTCCGTTGGATATGCTGGTCTGCGTGACGGGCGTGAGCGGTTCGGGCAAGTCCACCCTGATTCACGATTGCTTGTATGCGGGGCTAAAAAAAGGGCGCGGCGAATGGCAAG
>JAYVJN010000261.1:0-8472 GCA_043769325.1 Acidobacteriota bacterium | reverse complement strand
GCAGAAATTCCGGTGTCGCCGGTAAGACCTGTAAAGCGGCCAACCAGCCAAATCACGGCTAACGGGAAGGGAACTAATGACCAATCAGGCGCAAACCCTCTGGCTACCTTCACCGTCACCAACGCCAACGACGCGGGCGCAGGTTCGTTGCGCCAAGCCCTCACCGACGCCAACGCCAACGGCGCAGGGGCGGACGACATCAATTTTGACACGACTTTCTTCGCCACGCCCCGCACCATCAACCTGGCCAGCGCGTTGCCGGACATCACAAGCAGTCTGAACCTCAACGGCCCTGGCGCAAACCTGCTCACGGTGCGGCGCAATGCGGCGACTGACTTTCGCATCTTCACCATAGAAAGCGGGTTGAATATCGTGCTTATCGGCCTGACCATCAGCAACGGGCGCGCGGCGCAAAGCGGGACTTTCCTTGCTGGAGGAGGCATTCAAAGCCAGAGCAATCTGACGCTTACAAATGTCGCGCTTGTCAATAATGAGGCCACCGGCGGCGGCGGCGGCGTGGTGCTGTTGTTCGCCGACGGGACTTTCACGGGTTGCGCCTTCAGCGGCAACAAGGCCGGACTTAATGCCAGCGCAATTGAGTTCGACAGCAACGGACATACGCTACGCTTGAATAATTCCACCGTCAGCGGCAACGCCGTCACGGGGAACCAGGGTGGCGGCAGCATCGTTAATACCGGCACGGTAGCCGGCAGTACGCTGCTAGTGACCAACAGCACTATCGCCAACAACACGGCAACCTCTGGCGGCGGTATTGTCACCATCTCAAACGGTGCCGGGTCGGTGGCGACCGCGATTCTCCGCAATAGCGTCGTTGCCAACAATACAATTCCCAATTTGCGGACTCTCAACATCAATGGCGGCACGGGAGCAACCATAACTTCGCAGGGCTTCAATCTGGCGAGTGACAACGGCGGCGGCTTTCTCAATCAACCAACTGACAAAATCAACGCCAACCCTTTGCTCGGCCCCTTACAAAACAATGGCGGCCCGACGGAAACCCACGCTTTGCTGGCGGGCAGTCCCGCGCTTGATGCGGGGAATAGTTCGGGCGCGACTACCGACCAACGAGGGGCTTTGCGTCCCTTTGACATCACGACGATTGCGCCGGCGGCGGGCGGCGACAACGCGGACATCGGCGCGGTGGAGATGCAAGCCCGCATCGTGACTAATGCCCAAGACGCCGGCGCAGGTTCGTTGCGCCAGGCCCTCACCGACGCCAACGCCAACGGCGCGGGGCAAGACGACATCATCTTTGGAGGGACGTTCCCCCTCCTCGCGCAGTCCATCAATCTGGCAAGCCCTTTGCCCGACATCGTCACCGACCTGAGCATCAGCGGCCCCGGCGCGAATCTTTTGACCGTGAGGCGCGACGCCAATCTAGCGGGCATCTACCGCGTCTTTAACATTCCCGACGCGGATTTCAACATTGCCATGAGCGGTCTGACCATCCGCGACGGCAAGGCCAATGGTTTCGGCGGCGGCATCTTTAGTTTCAGCCGTCTGACGCTGACCAATTGCGCGCTGATTAACAACGAAACTTCAAGTTTCACCGGCGGCGGTGGCGTTTATCTGGGAAATGACGGGACGTTTACTAACTGCACTTTTAGCGGCAACACCGGCGGCTTGCAGGGCGGCGGGATAAACTATGGCGGCGACGACGGCCACACGCTGCGTCTGGTCAACAGCACCGTGAGCGGCAACCGCGTTTTGGACGTTGGCTTTGGCGGCGGCATTCTCAATGTGAGTTTGAGCGGCAACAGCACACTGGAAGTGGTCAACTCCACGATTGTCAACAATACCATCGTCAGCCCGGGCGATGTTACCACCGGCGGCATCTATACTTTTTCCAGCAACGGTGGCAGCAACGCCACGACGACGCTCCGCAACTCCATTGTTGCCAACAACGACGCGCCTAATTTGCGTACCTCAGCTTCGGGCGGCAGCACCGCAAACATCACTTCGCAGGGCTTCAACCTGAGCGATAACGGCAACGGCTTTCTCACGCAAAGCAGTGACAAAACAGCCCCGCCATTGCTCGGCCCGCTGGCCGATAACGGCGGCCCGACCATGACCCACGCGCTTCTCTTAGGCAGTCCGGCCCTTGACGCCGGCCAAAGCTCCAACTCAATGACCGACCAACGCGCACTGTCGCGTCCGTTTGACATCACGACGATTGCGCCGGCGGCGGGCGGCGACAACGCCGACATCGGCGCGTTTGAGGCTCAGACCGCGCCATCGGCAACCCCGACCCCGACCCCGACCCCGACGCCGACCCCGACCCCGACGCCGTCGCCAGGCCCGACGACCGCCATTTTTTATCAGTTTAGCGCGGCGGCTTTTTCGGCTTCCGAAGGCGAAGCTCAAGCGGTCATCACTGTTACCCGCACCGTGATAGGATTTTCAGGGCCTTCCCGCGTGGATTATAAGACCAATGATAGCTTCGTTTTCGCGGACTGCGCGGCGAATTCCGGCCAGGCCAACCAACGTTGCGATTACGCCGCGACACAAGGCACCCTCAACTTCGCAACGGATGAATTGAGCAAGACTTTTACCATTCCGCTCACGGATGATTTCTATGCCGAAGGTAACGAAACAGTTAGCTTGATGCTCTTTAACCCTTTAGGTCTCCTCGGTTCTCCTGCCACCGCCACGCTGACCATTAACGACGACGACACCACCGCGCCCGCCGAACGGTTGTTCATCGCCCGCCTCAACGCGGCCCAGGAAGTCCCCACAAATAATTCTACGGCGACGGGACTCGGCACGGTTGCGCTCAACGCGGCGGAAAACCAAATCACTGCTAACCTTAGTTTTAGCGGTTTGTCCAGCGCGCAGACCGCCGCCCACATTCACGGCGCGGCGCACGTCGGCGTCAACGCCCCCATCCTGTTCAACCTCGGCACGGGACAGATTACCAACGCCGTTTTCGCCGTCACGCCCGCGCAAGTGGCGCAATTCAAAGCCGGACTCTTTTACTTCAACGTCCACACCGCCAACTTCCCCGGCGGTGAGATTCGCGGCCAGATTCTGCCCAATCCGTTGGAATCGGCGCGGTATTTCGTGCGGCAGCAGTATCACGATTTTCTCTCCCGCGTCCCGGACACGGCGGGCGAGGATTTCTGGACGGGACAAATCGCCACTGTCGCCGGCACGGATTTGAACCTTATCAAACAACGCCGCGTGGCTGTCTCCAACGCCTTTTTCTTTGAACAAGAGTATCAATCCACCGGAGCATACATTTTTCGTCTGTACCGCGCCGCGTTTGGCAACACGCAGCCCTTCCCGAACACGATGGGCGACCTGGATTCCAACCCGTATTGCCTGGCTAACCCCAACAATTGCCAGCTTATACGCGCCGCTCACGTCCCGTCTTACGAGAAGTTTTCCGGCGACAGGGCGCGGCTTGACGCGGGCCAACTCGCCGCCACGCAATTGACCCTGGCTACCCAATTCGCGCAACGCTCCGAGTTTACGGCGCGTTACCCAATAAGCCAGACGGCGGAACAGTTTATAGACGCGCTCATCGCCAACATCCAGGCGGCTTCGGGCGCAAACCTGACAAGCCAACGCGCCAATCTTATCGCGCAATTCAACAGCGGCGGGCGCGGCGCGGTCATGTTCCGGCTGGCGGAGGACAATCAAGCCGGCAATCCGGTCAACAATCGCCCGTTCATTGACGCGGAATACAACCGCGCCTTTGTGACAACGCAATACTTCGGTTACTTACGGCGTGACGCGGATTTGCCGGGCCTCAATTTCTGGCTATCGGTGGTCAACCAATTCCCCTTGCGCGACGCAACCGGTCAAAATGGGATGGTCTGCGCCTTTATTACATCCGGCGAATACCAACAACGCTTCAACAGCTATTTCACGCGCACAAATCAAAGTGATTGCCCTTAATCAGGTTGTCAAATGTCTCAAGGTCAAACGTCAAAGGTCGTAACCTGTTTACCTGATTGTCAATGTTGCTGTTAGATAAGTCGTCGGGAGAAAACAAGTTTCTCGTGATTGGAGCGCGGATAGCCTTATCCGCATGAGCGCATGAGCGCGAAAGAATGCCGCGTAAGAGGCCGTGTCCCAATAAACACGGTTACTTACGCGGCATTGTTCCCTTCGTGAGATTTGCGTTAGAAACGGAAGCGTTGCATCGCTGCGCCGTCCGCGCCGCCGCCGTTGGCTGGTTTCCAGTCGGCGCGTTCGAGCGGTTTGATGGGTTCCATTTGTTTCTTTTGCAGTTGGGCGTTGAGGCCCGCGAGGTATTTGGCGGCCCAGGCGTCGAAGTCTTTGCTCACATCCGCGAGTTCACGGGCGAGGGCGTCGGCGCGTTGGGTTTGCGTTTGCGAGGGACGGCCCTCGTAATTGGCGACGTTGCCGTAGAGGTTGGCGAGGTATTCGCGGAGGCGTTCTTCGCCGGTAATCGCGCCGCCTTCTTTGGTTGCCACGATTTTCTTGCGTAGTTCGTCCACCTGGCCCGAAGCCGTCTTGAGAGTTGTCGCCAGCGCGTCGCCGTTTGGCAATTTCCCGGCACGGTTGTCCAACGCCAAACGCACGCCGTTGATGCGTTCGACGGCGAAGGACATCTCGCCCAGCAAGTTGTAAAGCTTCATGGAGAGGTCAAACTGCGCCTGCCGGTCAGCGGGCGTGTGTTTGGCGCGTGGGTCGGCCACGACGTTGAGCGGCGTGGTGTAGGTATTCTTGTCTTTGGTCATTTTGACCGTGTATGTGCCGGGCATCAGACGCGGGCCGGTCTGCGCGCCGCCGGCCAGACTCGCCGCCGGCGGAACCGTCGGGGCCTTGAGGCGCATTGACCAAGTGATGCGGTTGAGCCCGCGCCGTTTGCTGGTGGGCAGTGTGTCCACGAGTTTTCCGGCGGCGTCGAACACTTCGATTTTCATGTCGCCGAAGATGTGCCGCTTCTTTTGGTAGTAAGTTATCACCGCGTCGTCGGGCGAGTTGTCGCCCACGAAGGCCGCGTCGCCATTGACCCAACCGCCGCCGGCCTGAATTTTCTGCGTCGCCGGTTCCGCTTGCAAAAAGGCGGCTTCGGCGTTGAGTTTGTCCGGCGTCAGCGCGCGCAGGGGCGTAATGTCGTCAATAATCCAGATGCCGCGCCCGTGCGTGGCAATGACTAAATCGTTGTCGCGCGGATGAATCGCCAAGTCGCGCACGGCGGCGTTGGGGAAGTTGTTGCCCTTGTACTGCGCCCACTGCGCCCCGCCGTCAAGCGACACCCAAAGGCCGAATTCGGTGCCGACAAAGAGCAGATTAGCGTTCGCCAAATCCTCTTTGACGACGTGAGCGTAGCCGCGCACGGGCGCGCCGGCGGGGACGATGGACTGCCAGGTTTTGCCGTAGTCCGTCGTTTTATAGACGTAAGGCGTCAGGTCGCCGTAAGTGTGCAGGTCAAACGTGGCGTAGGCCGCGCCTTCCGCAAAGTGGCCCGCGTCTAGGGACGAAACCCAGGCGTTTTTGGGCAAGCCCGTGATGTTCGCCGTCACGTTTTCCCACTTTTTGCCGCCGTCGCGGGTCACTTGCACGTTGCCGTCGTCGGTGCCAACCCAGACAACTTGCGGGTTTTTCGGCGCTTCGGCGATGGCGTAAATGGTGCAGTGCATCTCTGCCGAAGAGTTATCCACCGTGACGCCGCCGGATTGCTCTTGCTTCAGTTTGGCGGGGTCGTTGGTGGTCAAATCGGGCGAGATGCGTTCCCACGTCTGGCCGTGCGTGTAGGAACGAAAGAGGAATTGCGAACCGAGGTAAAGCGTCCCGCTGCCCGACGGCGAAAGGTGAATCGGCGCGTTCCAGTTGTAACGCAGCTTGCCCTCTTTATAATCGGACAAGGGTTGTATGTCCCGTACTTCGTGGGTTTTACGGTTGACGCGGCCAATGAAACCGCCCTGCGCTTCGGCGTACAAGTAATCGGGGTCGGTGGGGTCAGCGAACATCCAAAAGCCGTCGCCGCCATACATATTCTCCCAACGGTTGTTGGTAATGCCGCCGGGATATTCCGAATCGGCCACCCAAGAACTGTTGTCCTGCAATCCGCCATAGACGCGATAAGGCCGCTCCATATCCACGCTGACATGGTAAAACTGCGAAACGGGCAGGTTTTCGGCCTTCCACCACTTGTTGCCGCCGTCGTAGGAATACCACAGCCCGCCGTCGTCACCGGCGATTAAGCGGTCTGTGTTGTTCGGGTCAACCCAAACGTCGTGCCAATCGCCGTGCCCGCCGCCGCCGACTCCGCTAAAGGTTTTGCCGCCGTCGGTGCTCATAATCAGCCCGCCGCCGGCCTTGTAAACGCGGTTCTCGTCCTTGGGGTCAACGATGAGATTGGCGAAATAGAAGGGACGCCAAATCATCATCTGGCTGCGGTCAAGGAGTTGCCACGTCTTGCCCGCGTCGTCGGAACGGTAAAGCCCGTCTTTGGGCGCGACGGCTTCTATAAACGCATAGACGACATCAGGTTTCGACGGCGCAACCGTCACCGCCACGCGGCCCCAGGGCTTGGCCGGCAAGCCCGTCGCGGTTTGGGCGTTCAAATCCGACCAGTTTTTGCCGCCGTCGGTGGTCTTGAAAAAGCCGCTGCCGCTTGGCGCGTCGGGACCCGCGCCGCCGGAGCGAAACGTCCAGCCTTCGCGCCGGAAATCCCATGTCCCCGCGTAGAGCGTGTCGGGGTTGGTTTCGTCCATTGAGAGCATGGAGCAGCCGGTGGAAAGATTCGCGCCGGCGAGAACTTTCGCCCAAGACTTGCCGCCGTCGTTGGTTTTATAGACGCCGCGCTCGTCGGAATCGCTCCAGAGTTTGCCCGTCGCGCAGACGTAAACCGTGTCGCTGTTTTTGGGGTTGACCAAGACTTTGACGATGCGCTCCGAGTTTTTCAGGCCCAGATTCGTCCAATTGTCGCCGCCGTCAACGGATTTATAAACGCCGTCGCCGACTGACACCGAGTTGCGCGTCCAAGCCTCGCCCGTGCCGACCCAGATGGTTTTCGCGTTCTTCGGGTCAATCGTCACCGCGCCGATGGATTGCACCGGCTGTTTGTCAAAGACGGGCTTAAAAGTTGTGCCGCCGTTGCTGGATTTCCAGACGCCGCCCGATGCCGCGCCGACGTAAACCGTCAGGCGTTGGCCCTCTTGCACGGCGTCAACCGCCGCTACGCGCCCGCTCATGGCCGCCGAACCGATGTTGCGCGCGCCCAAACCGGAAATCGTTTCGGCGTCAATTTTAACCGCCGAAACCTGGCCGAAAACGCCTGTTGCCCAAACAATTAGGGCAACGGTGGAAAATAAAAAGTTAAATTTTTTCATCGTTTTTCTCCGTTAATTGTTGGGTCTATTGTTTGCCGGTTTTCGGCGCGATAAAGCGGTTGTCGTCCAATGTGACGTTGGCTTCGGCTTTGCTGAAAACGATTTTGGAAGTGTTCGGGTTGCCCTTGACGCCGTTTTCAATGGAGAACGGGAAATAGACGCCGTTGACTTCCTTATAATCGCCAAAACCCTGTTCAAATTCGATTTCCGCGCCGCGAATGATGCGCTTGGTCTCGGTTTTGAGCGGCACGAAATAATCCGTGTCCAGGTAGTAAAAAACGACATCGCCGTTGGCTTTGGTCAGCTTGAGTTTGTAAGTGTCCGAGCCTTCGATTTGTTCGACGCCGAGGTATTCCGCTTTGTGGCCCTTTTGGGCGTAATCAATTAACGGGCCGTCGAAATCCGCGCTGTCGAGGATGTCTTTCATCTCCTCTTCGCTCAGGGTTTCGACATCTTTTTTGCCCTGCCAGGGTTCGATTTTCCAACCGGTCTTGCCGTCGTAAGCATTCACGCCGGTCAAACCCTGAATAATAAATTCCTGGCGCACCAGATTAGGGCGTTTGGATTCAATGCCGACAACGGCCTCAAAACCGCCGCCGCCGATGAACTTGCCCGTCCAACGGATTGATTTAATGGCCTGGATTTTCTCTATTCCACCAATGGCCTTAACGTATTTACCGATAATTTCATCGGCAGTCTGCGCGGAAATTGCGCCCGTGAACAAGGCCAGCCAGAGCCAGCCGTATAATATTTTTCTCATTCATTACTCCTCTTAGCTCATCAGATAGTTTTAAGCGGCATCACACCGCTACTACGTCTGATAGTAGCGATAAGTTTAGCCGAAACTTGCTGTCGGGGTAGCGCCTGACTTCATCGCCACTTTAAGATGAGCCGGCCTGGTAATCAGGCCGGGAGGAGAAGTGTAGGCTGCAAGTAATGTGACTCCCCCACCGAGAATTGCCGGGGGTGTAATCAAAAGTGAAGCGGGCCGGTATGCGATATGCGGCTGCGCCGCTCCGATGTGCGGCGATGGCTATGCCTTGCCGTGAAAATGGCCCCAGGAGGCTATGCGGCTCTGCCGCCGTTGGGCCGTCGCGCTGTCCCGTCCGCCGAAGATTTGGCGCAGAAAACGGGGGCGTAG
>JAYVJN010000260.1:0-11421 GCA_043769325.1 Acidobacteriota bacterium | reverse complement strand
GAGGCGGTCTCAGACCGCCGGTAGTGGTTGAGGCAAAGCGGCCCCGGCGGTCAGAGACCGCCTCTTAACGGGTCATGTTATTTTATTCGCGTTACTTATAGACTTCAAGAAAAAGAATTATCTGCGGAACACGCGAAACACAAGGAAAAAAGCAGCCAAGTTCTGTGTTTGCTTATTTCCGCGTTTTCTGCGCCTTCCGTAGATCTAAAATTCTTTTTCTTGAAAGATATATCTGTTTGGTATTTTCCCTTCGGCCTGATTTGTATGTTACTTTGTCCAAACTTTCCGCAAAAGCGCGGGCTTGCTCTCGTCTTGGCGCAGACAGGAAAAGATTTTTTTCGCTTAAACTTTAGGAGGAAACGATTATATGCTTCGCAAAAAACATCTGCTGACGGGCCTACTTGGGTTAGGTTTGCTGGTTAATTTAGCTCAAGCGCCGCGCGCAGCGGCCTTTAACGAAGACGGCAAAGCCACGCCCGTAGCCACGCTTCCGGCTACCGCTATCGGCGATAAAGAAGAGTTAACCGACCTTTTGGTCAAAATGGCGACTCTCTCGGCCAAGATTGTGGAGCTCGGCTACACCGTTGCGCATATTGAGGTTGACCGTCTGCAAAAAGGCCAAATCTACTCGTCAACCCGCACTTTTTATGGCGGCAACAATTATCGTGTCGTGGGCATTGGCGGCAGAGGAATCGCCGACCTCGACATGAAGCTGGTTGATTCAGCCGGCACAACCGTCGCCAAAGACACCGAGGCCGATAATGTCCCCGTAGTGGACGTAACGCCCAAAGCCGAAGGCAGCTATGTCATTAAGGTCGCAGCATCCGCGATGGAAAAAGGCTTTGACCCCGACGGCGAGTACTACTTCTGCTGGATTGTCGCCTTCAAACGCTGATACTTACCGGCAATCACCAGACTGTAACCACGAAGGCGCGGGCTGGTTCGCGTCTTTGCCTTTTCGTCTTCTTGCTTTATTATTCCCATTATGACTGACGAGCAACTTGAACGCGCTATCCAATTCTTGCTGGACAACCAAGCCGGCCATGACGCCCGCCTCTCACGCATAGAGGAAATTGTCGAACGGCTGGGGAAAAACCAGGAAGAAATGCGGGCCGACCTACACACAGGCTTACAGGAAATGCACGAGGGTATTGACCGTCTGACTGAAATCGTTGAACGCACCTCCAACAACATTCAAAAAGTGTACGAATTAGAAATGCAATCCCGCCAACGCCTTGGCGACCACGAAAGACGCCTGGTAACTTTGGAAGACGCCCAAGATTTACCCGTCTAACGCCGCAATTGGCAACGTGCCGACCTCCAGGCTAATCCACTTGGCTTCGGTAAATTCTTCGACGCTGTAACGCCCGCCGCTACGCCCGACACCGCTCATGCCATAGCCGCCAATCGGGGCCAGCGCGTTGCTCTGAAAAGCGTGCGCCCCGATGTGCACCGAACCCGCACGAATTTGTCGCGCTGCCGTAAACGCCTTTTTCACGTCATGGGTCAAAATCGCCGCGCTCAAGCCATACTCAGAATCATTGGCGCGGGTAACGGCCTCCTGCACATCCTTTACGGCAACCACCGACACCACCGGCCCGAAAGTTTCTTCGCACCAGGCCAGACAATCTGCGGGCGGTTCCAGCAAGACCGTCGGACGATAGACCAGCCCGCGCTCAATCATGCCGCCGGTCAGTAATTTCGCGCCTGATGCGATTGCGCCGGCGACGTGCGCTGCTATTTTTTCCAGCGCGGCCTGGTTAATAACCGGCCCGTAAGCGGTTCGTTCGTCGCGTAAATCGCCCAGGTGCAATGCTTCACACTTTTCTGCCAACGCCGCTAAAAACTCATCGGCGATACCTTGTTCCACGAAAATCCGCGTGTTCGCCATACAGATTTGTCCGGCGTGGGTAAACGCGCCTTCAATGGCTTGCGCGGCGGCTTCGCGCGGGTCAAAGTCAGCTAAGACAATAAGCGGATTTTTGCCGCCGAGTTCCAACTGTAAAGCCCGCATTTTCTGTATCGCCTGCGCGCCCACAATTTGGCCGGTGCGCGTCGAGCCGGTCAGAGCCACGCCGTCAATGCCTTCGTGCGCGGTCAAAGGCGCGCCGACTTCTGCGCCGTAACCCGTCACAACATTTAGCGCGCCCGGCGGCAAACCGCTCTCACACAATATCTTGGCAAATTCGACGGCAATCAATGGCGTCTCTTCCGAAGGCTTGGCGATAACCGT
The DNA here is from genome assembly GCA_043769325.1 of Acidobacteriota bacterium. Lineage (GTDB taxonomy): Bacteria > Acidobacteriota > Blastocatellia > Pyrinomonadales > Pyrinomonadaceae > JAYVJN01. The sequence continues at coordinate 9,188 of JAYVJN010000260.1, read as the reverse complement.
GTTGCCCGCCGCCAGGGGGAACGCGACCATCTTCGCCAGCAACGCCAAAGGCGCGTTGAACGGCACAATGCACGCCACCACGCCAACCGGTTCGCGCACCACAAACGACATTCGGGTGGGCCTTTCGTGTGGCATCGTCTCGCCATACAGACGCCGCGCCTCGCCCGCCGCCGCCCGCAAAAGCGAAGGGCTGTAATTGACCTCATAACGCGCTTTGGTCAGCGCGGAGCCGCTTTCGTCAATCAATAACTCCAACAGACGCTCACGATTAGCCTCCAACGCATCCGCCGCCCGCAGTAATACGCGCTCGCGTTCGCCCGCCGCCAGATTCGCCCAAGCCGGCCACGCGGCCCGCGCCGCTTTTACCGCCGCGTCCACATCCCGCCCGTCGCTCCGCGCGGCCTGGCCTAACAACGCGCCGTCTGCCGGAGCATAGACAGGAAACACCGCGCCCGACACGGCGGCGCATTCCACGCCGTTAATGAAATTACCGTAGTTTGCTTTGCTCACAATGGTACTGAGTATATGACAACTACCGCCGCTCGCCAAATAAACCAAGTGTTTTGAGTCCCGCCTTCAGGCGGCTTTTCACCCATAAGCAGCCGCCTGAAGGCGGGACTCAAAGCTATTTGATACCGGCGTCAGTCTTTTCGGCGGGGCGCAATTGCGGCAGCACTTCCACGCCGGCGACATGGGCAAGGATGGCGTGAATTTGGCGCACGCCTTCGGTCAAAGCCGCCGGGCCAGGTTGCAGAATGTAGGTTGATTTGACTTCGTAGAGATGGTTGTCGCGCACCGCGCTCACATTTGTCCAACCGGCGCGTTCGCGTATCCATTGTTTTTTCACTTGTCGCCCGCACCAGGAACCAATGATGACTTCGGGGTTATGCGCGGCAACTTTCGCCGGGTCAAGAATGCGGTCTTTGGCGGCCTGGCAGTGACGCAAATGCGGGAATAGCGTCTCGCCACCGGCTATTTCTACCAATTCTTCCACCCAACGGATGCCGGAAATGAGCGGGTCGTGCCATTCCTCAAAAAAAACGCGGGGCCGGCGCGGAAAGCGGGCGGCGGATTGACGAATTGCTTCAAGCTCGTCCGTCATTTGCCCAACTAATGCTTGCCCTTTTCCTTCGCAACCGACAATGCGCGACAGCGTGAGAATCATCTGCAAAATTTCGTTGACGCTGCGCTGGTTAAACGTAAAAACATTCAGCCCGCGCCGTATGAGTTCGGCGGCAATGTCGGCTTGTAAATCGGAAAAAGCCAAGACCAAATCCGGCTGCAAGTCTATGATTTTGTCAAACTTGGCATTGATAAAAGCCGAGACTTTGGGCTTCTCGCGCCGCGCTTCGGGCGGGCGCACCGTGTAACCGGAAATGCCCACGATGCGCTCCTGTTCACCCAACAAATAGAGCGTTTCCGTAGTTTCTTCGGTCAGACAGATGATGCGCTGCGGGTAAACAGAAGAGGAGAAAGGGGGAAAGGGAGAAGAGGAGAAAACGCTCCGCGCGACCTCCTTATCTCCTCTTCTCCCTTTCTCCTCTTCTCCCGTTCTCCCGTTCACGGTTTTTTCTCTTTCTCCAGCGCGGCCAATATTTTAACGGCGCGGTTGCGGGCCATCAGGGGCAAGCGTTCGTCAGTGCTGAGTTCACGCAGAAAAGGCGCGAGTTGCTGCGGGTCTGAGAGCCCACGCCGGTTGTAGAGCGTTTCCAGCGTCTCCATGATTTTCGGCGTGTTGAGCGGTTGGTTTTCGCGGGCCAGAGTGATGTCAAAGACAAACTGCGCTTGGTCGGCGGCGTGGCGGTATTCGTTTATTAAGGCTTCGACGGTTTTGTTGCTTGTCCAATTAAATTCGGCGGTGCGTTCATTTGCGCCCGCTTTCAGGCGCAGCCACATAACGCCCAGATGCGGATACTGCCGCTCGGCCTGGTAGTTTTCGCCAGACTCAAGAAAGTTTAATTGCTCCCACAATCCACGCACACGCGCCCAGGCATTCGGCGAAAAATCGAACGGGTCGGTCAAGGCTTCGTCGGCGTCCTTGCGCTCCCAAGTCACTTTCCCGTGACCTTCCGCATCAGTTTCGATAAAAACGCGGCTGATGAAAAAAACCGGTTGCTTAAACTCGTAAGAATAAGTCGCTGAATGTGTCGCGGTTTGTTCGGTAGGCGTTACTTTCGCCGCCGCGCCGTCGCGTTGATTCACTTTCGCCGCCTGCGCCATTGACAGGCCGGAGCAAAACAAAATCAGGCTGATAACTAATGTAAAACTAAAACGCATAAATAATTACGGCTGACTCTGACAGCACGCTTCTAGGACGCGACAACCGCGTCTTTGGTTGGCGGGCGACAAATTACACCCATGTCTATCACGCTATTTGGCTGCATCCAACCTCAAATAAACCTAATGTGTGCATCTCTTTACGGCTGTGCCGCCCGATGTGCGGAAAGGCTATACCTTTCCGGTAGCTCATTCTTATTATTTGAGGCTATGCCTCTCAGTCAGCGGCGCAGCCGCAAAATTCAAGGGCCAAGCGTGACGGCGAGGCAGAGCCATCGCCGCACATCGGGGCGGCACAGCCGCAAAAACAGTTACCGGCGACACTGAGAGAATTTATGCAATTCCTCGTTTGTGGTTTGCGCCCCAAGCCAGGTTGCGATTGAGGCGATTAACATAGCTTAAATAAGCGTCAATCTCTTCGTATCTGTCTAACTCCGTTTCTTCATCAGGAGTTAGCGCGACTTTCTTTTGCTTATCCAACAAGTCCTCAATACGCTCTTGCGCGCTACGCGAAGCGCGAAAAATCAATACGCCTTGCGCCAATTCAAGGTTAATCGCCCCTTCGCGCGGCATCGTCATTGGCAATGCAACGGGCATCGGCAACGGCTGAATTTGTAGCCTGGACATAGAACATCTCCGGCGCGGGATTATACCCTATTCAAACCGCACCGACACTAATTTCGAGACGCCGGCCTCTTGCATGGTGACGCCGTAGAGGGCGCGGGCGGCTTCCATCGTGCGTTTATTGTGGGTGATGACGAGGAATTGCGTTTCTTCGCCCATCTGCCGGATTTTGTCCACGAAACGCCCGACGTTGGCTTCGTCCAGAGGCGCGTCCACTTCGTCCAGCAGACAGAACGGCGAAGGGCGGTAACGAAAAATCGCCAGCACCAACGCCAAAGCCGCCATCGCTTTTTCGCCGCCGGACAGTAAGAGTACGTTTTGCAAGCGTTTACCGGGCGGTTGGGCGATTAAATCAATGCCCGATTCGAGCACGTCCGTTTCGTCAATCAAACTCATTTCGCCGCGCCCGCCGCCGAAAAGCTCTTGGAAAATGACGCTGAAATGGCGGTTGATTTCCGCGAACGCCTGGCGGAAACGCTCCCGCGAACGCCGTTTTATTTCGCTCAAGGCTTCTTCCGTCGCGGCGATGCCGTCAAAGATGTCCTGGCGTTGCGTGGTGAGGAAAGTGAACCGCTCTTCGGCTTCGTTTAACTCCTCCAAGGCCATCATGTTGACCGGCCCGAAACTCTCGCTGCGGGCGCGTAATTCTTCAGCTTTGGCGCGTCCGGCGGGCAAATCAAATTCGTCTTCGGCGTCGCGTTCCTCAGCCAGTTCTGCCAGCGTGAGGTTTAATTCGACGACACAATTTTCGTTGACGTGAGTGAGCCGTTCCGTCGCGGCGGCGCGTTGCACTTCCAGCGTGGCGCGGGCGTCACGGGCTTGGGCCGACTGTTGATGCAAAGCGGAAAGTTCAACGGCGAGGGCGTCGGCGCGTTGGCGGGCGTCGTTGAGTTCTTGCGCGGCGGCGGTGCTGGAGGCGGCTTCCACGGCTTTTTCATCGTCCGCGCCGGCGATGCGTTGCGCCAATTCCGCAACCGAATCTTGCAGCGTGACCAGACGGCTGGCGATTTCTTCCAACTCGTCTTCATGGCGTTGGATACGCGCCGCGAGGTCTTGCCGTTCCGTTTCCCAACGGCGCAATTCGTTGGCTGCGAAGCGGCTGCGTTCGGCGGCGGTGGCGGCGTTAGCGCGTAACGCGCCGAGCGCGTGGCTTTCGTTTTCCGCCACCTGGCGCGACTTTTGTAAGATGGCGGCGGCATCGTTTACTTGCGTTTCGGCGAGGCTGCGGCCCGCTTGGGCGCGTTCTAAATCGGTCACAGATTGCGCGAGTTTCTGTTTCAATTCGCTTTGTTCACGCGCCAGCCGCGCCGCATCGTCGGCGACCACGCGGCTGTGACGGGCGGCGCGTTCCAGTTCTTGCGCCAACTGTTTGGCCCGCATATCCTGGGCCATCACTTCGCGTTCGGCGCGGGTGATGGTTTCGCTGGCCTGGTTTACTTTGGTTTCACATTCCTGTCCATACAGCCGCGCCTTTTCCGCGGTTAATTCTGTTGCGGCAACAGTTACCGCTAATTCTTCGGCCCGCGTTTTGAGTTCGCGCAGTTCGCGGTTAAAAGCCAGCAACCCCGCGCTTTCGTTCGCGCCTTTGGCCTCGCCCGCGCACACCAAACCGCCCGCCACAACATCGCCGGAGCGCGTCACGCAAGCCGCGCCCGTCGCCAAAGATGTCGCCAAAGCTTCGTCTAAATCGTTGACTAAATGAGCCTTGAGCAATTCCGGCCAGGCGCGTTGCAGAGCTTCGCGCAACTCCGGCGCAACGCCCAGAGCATCAGCCAACAAACCCTGCGGCGTTTCCCGCACGGCGACGGCGGCCCCGTTCATCGCTACGACCTCAGACTTTGCACCTTGAACTTTGAACTTTGAACTTTCCGCCGCACCGCCGCGCAAGCCCAGCACGAGAAACGCAGCGCGGCCCGCTTTTTGTTGGCGCAACCAACGGGCGGCAATCGCGGCATCTTCGGGAGTTGGCACCAGAACCGTTTGCAGCGACGCCCCCAATGCGCCTTCGACAGCTAGTTCCCATTCGGCGTTGACCTGTAAGGCTTCGGCCAATGTGCCGCGCGCCTGGAACAAATTGTTCTTCGCGGCTTCCTTCAACAAACGCTGCACGACGGGCGCGTAATGGGCGCGTTGGCGTTCTAAGTCAAGCAAACTATCCAGACGATGGCGCACTCTGGAAGCCTCGTCGCGGGCGCGGGCGTGTTCGGCGTTGGCGACGCGCACGGCTTCGCGGGCCGCGTTTGCGTCCTGTTTTAAGGCTTCGCGCTGCGCGTTAAGTTGCGCCAAATCTTCTCTGGAGGCGCGGATTTCGTTCTCCAACGCGCTTTGTTCGGTGGCGTGTTCGGTGTGGACGGCGGCGGCGCGTTCGCCTTCGCGTTGCAAGCCTTCGGCCTGTATTTCCAGCCGTTCCAGCGTGTTTTCCAATTGCCGCACGACGCCCGCCAAACGCTCGGCGATGGAGGTGCGATTGAGTAATTCCGTGCGCGCCTTTTCAACTTCTTGCTCTGCTGTCGCAACGGTTTCGCGGCGGCTGCGATAGGCGGTTTCGGCCTCTTGCAAACTGGCGGCGGCGGTTTCGTTCGCGCCGCGCAAGGTTTGCTCTTCGGCGCGTAACATATTGATTTCGCTGACAGCCCGCTCATGTCGGCCCGTCAGCGTGTCAATTTCTTCCGCGATTTCGCCGCGCCGTTCTTCCAGTTCGCCGGCTTGTTCTTCCTGATACTCTTTTTCGCGGGCGCGACGGTCACGTTTGAGCGTGGCTTCGGCGGCGGCGGCGCGTAAAGCGGCCAGGTTTTCTTCGGCGTCACGGGCCGTTTGGGTGGCTTGGCGGGCTTCTTCCTCGCGGGCCATAAGTGTCGCCGCAAGTTCGTTTCCCGCGTCGCCGGCAGTAGCTAATTGCGTCGCCGTGCTTTCCAGAAAAGCGGTCAATTCGCTGGCTTCGGCGAGAAAGACGCGGCGCAAAACTTCGCGCAGTTCTTCGCGCACCAAGCGGTAACGGCGCGTCTTGGCAGCCTGACGGCGCAAAGCATTGGCCTGACGGTCAACTTCCGCGATGATGTCGGCCACGCGGCTGAGGTTCAAACGCGCCGACTGCAAACGGGTTTCGGCGGCGCGTTGGCGCACGCGGAATTTGCTAATCCCCGCTGCTTCTTCAATTAACGCCCGCCTGTCCATCGGTTTGCCCGATAAAATCTGCCCGATGCGGCCCTGTTCGATGATGGCGTAATGCGCACCGGAAAGCCCTGTGCCGGCAAATAAATCCTGAATGTCGCGCAGACGGCAATGCCGCCCGTTCATCAAATAATCGCTGTCGCCCGAACGGTACAAACGCCGTGTCACGCTCACAACTTCGCCCGGCTGAAACGACAAGGCCGTGCGGGCGGGCCGCCAATGACGCTTTGCGAGGGATTGGGGGTTGGGGGTTAGGGGTTGGGTCTCGTCGCCAGCCGTCTCTCTGTCTCTGTGTCCCTCCGTCTCTCCATCTTCTTTTAACTGAACAACATGGTCGTCAATTTCAGTCAAAGCGGCGTCGAGGTCGTCCACCTCCGAGGGCAGGGCTGCTTCGTCGGTACGCACCATGTACAGCACAACTTCGGCCATGCCGCTGGCCTGGCGCGTCTTGGCCCCTTGGAAAATCACGTCCGACATCTCACCGCCGCGCAGATTTTTGGCGCGTTGCTCGCCCAACACCCAAGTGACTGCGTCTGAGACATTGCTATTGTGAACGATGATATTGCCCGCGACGAAGTTGTGCGTTTCTGCCACGCTCAAATCGTAAACCCAAGCCTCCGGCGGCTCTATTTCTTCGATACTGACAATTTCGTCCCAATAAACATTGGAAGTTGCAAGACGGCGTAGCGGTTCTAAAATTTCGTCTGCTGGTTCAATGTTGGCGCTTAATCTTTCGATGTCCGCGATAGCTTGCCCCAACCCAACGCGGCTTGCTTCACATTGCCGGTAAGTATATGAAGCCAACTTTGGCGCGTTCTTCCGATTGGGCTTGATGGCAACTCCGGCATGGCGGGCGGCTTCTTTGACCAAGCCGGTCACACCGGGAATCAAATCTTGATTTGGGTTAGCCGCCGCCGGTAGATTGCGTAATACTTCTAAAGCGCGTTGTTTAGCCCCAACAAAAGATAAATGTTGCGCGGCGCAGCGTAATTGTTCCGTGCCATAAATAAACACTGAGTAATAAGTGCGACGGCGTTTGGCAACCGTGTTGGAAGCGTATCTTACTTTGGGACGGAGGGTGGAGAAAATCCCTAGCCGCAGCAATAACGCAATAACCTGTTCGGCTAGTACACGGCTGGCCGTCGTATATTCGATATAGGCATGATTAGTGGTTTCGCGCTGGCCTTCCGGTTTGGCGCAAACGTAAGCGTCGCCTTCAAATAAGCCGGAAAGGAAAGCCCATTGGGTCGTTTCATCGGCTTCTAAGAGTCGGGGCGGCAACTGTTTTCCGGCAGAGTTTGAGTTAATCGGAAAGTTGCCCAACCGTGCCAGCCAATAATTCAGGGCTTGCGAATAAATCAGCGAGTCTTGCACGTTCGGCCTATATTGATAGCGTTTTGCCTCTACTCCGAAAAGCGTTTCTGACAGACGCGCAAATTCATCATTAACAGCCTTGTCAGAGTTGACGAACCAAACCTGGCTCGATGTGGTGTTTCGCCCTTCAGCCACAAGCAAACCCAAAAAGCGGGCTAGGTCAGGCGAGAATTGGAGCGGCAGAGTTATTTCTTTTTGTTTATCCGAACGAATGCGGGTAATGGCCGGCAATGGTGTCTCCGCAACTTCCGCTAACTGCACCAATGCGCTGGCTCTGACTGCCTGGCCCTCCATCAATCCTTTGAGACGCAAAGGAGAAACTTGTGCCGCCTGTGACCATTGTTCCCAAAAACCAAACTGCGGCTTAACAGTGCGCGCCCACTCACGCAAAACCAGCGAATTGGCAATGTAAACATTGTCTTCCGCGCGGAATTGCTGCAAGGATTGGAGCGACGGCAAAGTTATAGCTTGATGCTTGGTTGGCAAGCTACGCGGCACGGCTACGCGAACACCCAACTGTAGTTCTTCGGCTTTGAGAGCGCGTAAACGGCCTTGCTCTAAAGTAAAAAGCGGGTGATAAGGCGTCGCTTCTATCTCGCGTCCAGAGCGGGTGCGAATCCGTAGGAGGTGTGGCGTGGCGGTGCGCTTAACAAAGGCTGCCACCGGGCGCGGCTCTAATTTTAGAGTTACCGGATTTAAGGAAAGAATTTCAACCGCTTGCGGATTTTGGCGGGTCAGGCACCCGTCGTCCATCGTTTCTACCGCCGACGCATCTGCCAATGCAGTTTCTACTAAATCACGAATCGGAACGTCGCGCCCGTCAGCCAACGTTACCAAAGTGTCGCCGCTCACGCATTTACCGCAGCCGTTTGGCCCGACGATGGCGGTGATGCCTTCGCCGGTAAAGACGATTTCGGTGTAGTCGGCAAAGGATTTGAAGCCGGTGATTTCCAGTTTTTGCAGTTTGAACATCGAATACGCGCCCGCCCGCCAAAAAACTCGCAGAAGAGTTTACATAATACCTTTAAGGTTTCACGTTACACCACTTTAGCGATTTCTCAGGGGAACACGAAGCCAGCCGCTTGATGTGGACAGACTCATGCAGATGAACACAATATATTGTTGTTTCTGGATGTGTGTCAAACAGTGTGCAGTAGGCAGTGGGCAGTGAGCAGTGAGCAGCAGAATGCGCGGCCTTTGGTCGTCTCTTATTTTACTGCCCACCGCCCACTGCTTACTGTTTAAGGGGCTATGTCGTTTTTGATGAATAGCACGAGTTCCACGCCGGGGCGCATATCAAACTTGCCGTAGTATTTATAGTTAGCCGTCGGGAATTTGGTTTGCAGTTCGGCCAGTTGGTCAATGCGCCCGATGATGATGGGTTGGGTGGAATCCTGCATCGCGCCGATAAAGCCCGCGCCCGAATAGTTGCGGAAATACCAGGGCAAGGGCCAGTATTCGGGCGACATGATGCTGATGCCGGTCTCTTTGCCCGTCGGCGCGCGGGCGACGGCCTGGTCAACCTTATTGGTCAAATCAAGCAACGCGCGGCGGCTGTGGGCATAGACATAGACGTAATCGTCTTCGTCGTAGTGAACGAAATTTAACTGGTAAGTTTGATACAGCCCAACGGCCAGCGCCACGCCCGCCAGTGACAACGCAATGCCGCGCATCATTGAGTCGCGCCCGTTGCCGTAGAGTTGCCCGATGCCCCAACCGGCGGCAAGCGCAAACGGCGGCAA
>JAYVJN010000259.1:0-13939 GCA_043769325.1 Acidobacteriota bacterium | reverse complement strand
GATTTGCGTTGGTGTTGTAGTATTTCCGGCGAAAGTGCCGAGTCCAGTTGCGCCGATACCGTTATATCCCCAAGCCCAAACTGTGCCGTCGGATTTGAGTGCCAACGAGTGATATGAGCCTGCGCTAACGGCAATAATGTTGGTCAAAGTGCTGACCGCGCCCGGCGTGTTGACACATTGACAACCTGAATTATTGATTGTTCCGTTCCCGAGTTGTCCATTACCATTATTGCCCCACGATAAAACTGTGCCATCGGATTTAAGTGCTAAAATATGAGAATTTCCATCAATTTGGATAATATCGCCAATGTTTGACACAGATACAGGCAAAGATTGCGATGTATTATTACCGTTTCCAAGTTGTCCGTAGTCATTATATCCCCAAGCGCGAAGTGTGCCGGAGAGATTTTGGATTGTGCCGATGCCTTGTGCGTCGGTGATGATTGCGCCGCTTGCACCGGAGAGATTGACGAAAAATGTTTCGGTTGATTCCGCCAAACTGTCGGCGTTGACATTGACCGTAACGGTTTTTGAAGTTTGTCCGGCAGTAAATGTCAGCGTTCCGCTAGTCGCGGCGTAATCTGCCGGATTCGTTGCCGTGTTGTCGGCGGTGGCGTAATTGACGGTTACGGTGCTTGCCGACGAAGGTGATAAAGTTACGGTAAAAGTTGCCGCGACGATGCCGCTGAACGGTTCAGTAACTGTTACATCGTTAATCGTCAGATTTATCGGCGGTTCGTTGTCGGTAATCGTCAAAACTGCCGTGTTCGGTGTTCCGAGCAGAATATTAACCGGATTCGTAAGCGCGAGATTTATAGTTTCGTCGCCTTCAACAAGCGGATCATCGCTGATTGAAACCGTAAAAGTCTTACTCGTTTCGCCCGCCGCAAAATTCAGCGTTCCGCTTGTCGCCGCATAATCTTGTCCGGCAGTTGCCGTGCCGTTTGAAGTCGCGTAATCAATCGAACCTGCGCCGTTGCCGTTTGTCCGCGTAACGGTAATTGTTGCCGTTGCGACATTTTCGGCAACGCTGTAAGTCGCGCTCGAAAATTGAACATTGGCAGGCGCGGCGGAAACGGGTTGCCAAAACGAGAAATAATCATCCAAGGCAACATTGGTCAGACGGGTTTGATTCGAGCCGTCGGGATTCATTGTATAAACTTCTAAATTGCCGTCGCGGTTTGCCGAAAAAGTTATTTTTGTGCCGTCAGGCGACCAAGTCGGAAAATAATCGGCGGCAGCATTATTGGTTATTCTGGTTTGTCCACTACCGTCGGGATTCATCAAATAAATTTCATCGTTGCCGTCGCGGTTAGTGTAAAAAGCAATTTTACTGCCGTCCGGCGACCACGAAGGAAATTCTTCAGCGGCAGAAGTAGTAGTCAAACGAGTTTGATTACTGCCATCGGCATTCATCGTATAAATTTCATAATTGCCCGCGTCGCGCCGACTGCCAAACACAATCTTACTGCCATCGGGCGACCATTTTGATTCTTCATCGTGTCCCGCAATGTTGGTGATATTTATCTGATTGCTGCCGTCGGCGTTCATCACATAAATTTCGCTGTTGCCGTCACGCGAGGAATTGAACGAAATTTTACTGCCATCGGGCGACCACGCCGGATAATAGTCATTTGCCGCGTCTGTGGTCAGACGAGTTTGATTCGTGCCGTCGGCGTTCATCGAATAGATGTCCAAATTGCCGCCTCGATTGGAAGCAAACACGATTTTACTGCCGTCGGGCGACCACATCGGCAATTCGTCGTTTGCCAAATTATTAGTCAGGCGCGTTTGACCGCTACCGTCGGAGTTCATCGAATAAATTTCCAAATTTCCGTCGCGTCTGGAATTAAACGCAATCTTGCCGTTGCCGCTCAAAGTTTGGCGAATTGTGCCAATACCTTGCGCGTCGGAAATTGTTGCGTTGACGGCGTTGGAAAGATTAACCGTAAAAGTTTCCGCTACTTCCGTCAGCATATCGCTGTTGATGATGACGTTAATTGCTTTGTTGGTTTCGCCCGGCGCAAACGTCAAAGTTCCGCTCGTCGCCGTGTAATCACTGCCCGCGAGTGCCGTGCCGTTTGCCGTTGCATAGTCAACCGTGACCGTCTGTGCAGTAGCTTGCCCGAGCGTGACGTTGAAAGTTGCGGCTGTCGTTCCGGTTGCCGGTTCAGCAACGGTTGCATCGCTGTTCAGACTAATTGATACGGTATTGGTTTCCAAACGGCCAAACCCAGTGCTGCCTTCACCAAATGTCATGTAGATGCCGGTGGCTGTGCCTGCGCCCGCATACACAATTCCACCATCATTCAGGCCGCTGGCGAGAGGAAAGGTAATACTGCTCCAAGTTTCAGCCGTTAAATCAAACTTGTACCAATTGGAGCCGCTATATGGCCCATATGCGTAATATGCGTTACCTACAGGATCAATTGCGCTACCGAGAGCCGCACCACCCGGAACGCTGGCTAATGTCGTCCAAGTATTGGTCGAGATATTATACTTGGCAAAACCCGTCGTGTTATTTCCGCCGTGCCCATAGATGAATCCGTTAGAGAAAGCCAAGCCGCCCCACTGAGTAAAAGCAATGCTTGAAGCGGCAAGCGTGGTAGCTGCATTAGTCGCCGGATTAAATCTGACAAAGGTTGTGCCTACTGCGAGATATAGGTTGGTTCCATCGCTGGTTATGTTTCCGGTAGCATTAAGAAGGCTGCCTATGGTCGTCCACGAATCGCTGGCGATGGTGTAAACGCCCATTGAAGTTGAGGTCGTGTAGTTGGTGTAAATTTTGCCGTTAAGATACACCGCGCCGCCATTGTTGCCGCTGTTTATAGGGCAAGCTGCTAATGACACCCAACTGTTGGCTGACGGGCTATAGCGATAAAACGCGGTGCCGCCATTTTGCTGGGCATAGATGAGTCCGGTGTTGGGGTCAACCGCTACTGCTGTCAACGGCGCAGGGCTATTCGCTTTGCTGGTGAAGTCACCCGGCGCGGCAGAGGCTTTGCGAAAAACATATGTCGAAACGCCAACAAATACAGCGACGAGGCACAGGGCTACGACGAGGCTGCGCCGCAGAAATAGCCATGACGGTTTGCTGCTCAGTAGAGATTTTTCGGAGCCGTTTAATGATGGATTCACAATTTGCAGTTGACTGTTTCGGGGCGTCATAATTTTTGTTCCTTTTGCATTTATGAGTTGGCAAACAACCGGATGAGCCGCTGTTTGCCTTTTAAATTAGGGTAAAAAGGGCGCAGTTCGCCCCGGACACGCCATCCGCAACGCTTAACTTTTGCATCGGTTAAGCGGCGTGAGGCCATTTTTAGGCGGCGGGCCAACGATAGCTAAGCAGTTTGTGGTCACCGTTTTTGTCGTATTCGTGCAAACAAACGGCGTCGCCCTGATTGCCGCCCAAGACCAAAACGCTCGCGCCCCGGTCTTCAATCAAAAAGGCGACGTGGCCGCCAACCTGTACGCCGCCCTCAAAGCGTTTGAAAACGGTGATTGCGCCCTGGCGCGGGGTTGCCAAAGCCTGGCCCCAATCGCGCCAACTCGACGACGATACGCTGTTGGTGCGCGATGCGTTGACTTGTTTCATGCACCAATTGGCAAACGAGGAGCACCAGGCAAAGTCTTTTCCGTCTTCATCTTGCAGGTGGCTGGCGGTGGCTTGGTGATACTCGATGATGCGCGGGTTATCGGCTGAACCGGCTATTTCTTTCTGGCCTAATTCCATGACTGCAATATTGAGCCAGGGAACAATTGCTGTGATACGCGCCGTTTTGTCGCCCCAGGGCCGCAAACGCGCTGCGGCGACCCAACCTTCCGCGCCCTTGTCGGTACGCGCCTTGCGCCAGGTGCGTTCCGGCGTTACTTTGCTTTCAAAGCATTCCAGCACGGTGTTCGGCGGCAAAGCCTGAACAACATTGCTCTCCGCAACGGCGGGTTCGCGCCGCAGGTTCAAACTGTCTTTGACAGCAACAATAAGAAATTCTGACATAATATAATCCACCTATTTATGTTATTCACCGCTTCAATTCTTCAAAACGGCGTAAAGCCTCCACACGGATTTTCTGCAAGGCGTTAGCTGGCGTCAGGCCGGAAATCTTTGAGCCTGGAAAGAGAAAGACAATGACCTTATCTGGAACGCTGGTATTCTTGTAGGCGACGCAATGACCATTTTCACGGCGGCGGCAACGGTCTTCCCCGATAGCTTGCAAGAGGGCCGCCGAACCTTCGCCGAATTTATTGTGCGGCCCGCCGTCGGCGACAAAGACCGGAACGACTTTATCTTTGTAAACAACAACGCCGAGGTCGCCTTTGCCAACCCCGGTCTTGTTGCGGAAAGTAGGGTCATTGACTCTGTTTAGTCCGGCAACCGGAATGACGACGTAAGGAAATTTGTCGGCGTCAACATATCTATCCGGTTCGGGCAGTCCATTCCAAGTAAACCAGGTCGCGCATTGATCGGTATGGCCTGGCGAGCGACAGGCTTTCCATGAACCATCTAAATCAAGTCCTAATTTTGACTCGGCCATAATCGTCCCGTTGGGGAATTTGATGAGCGCGCGCAGATTATTGTGGTCGTCGTTACAACTGCGCGAGCCGTTCATGGCTACGCCCTGGAAAGTGTCATTTCTGTCGCAATTGTCAAACTCGCTGCGGTATGGTTCGTCCAACGGCGAGACTTGGGTGAATTTAAGGTCACGCAAAACGCCGGCTGAAGCAGTCGGCGGAACATAAACGGGCGCGTAGCTTTTTACGCGGCTGAAGCCAAAGATTGAGACTGAAACGGCAATCGCCAGCACCAACCATAAGAAAATTTTCATAAAACCTCTGTAACGAAAGGTTGCCCGCGTTAAAGCGCGGTTACACTTTACAAATTGGTCGAACAAGCAAAACTCACTAGGTATGACTAAATACGCCAAGATGTTTCAGTGACTTTCGATGTTTTTTCACAAAGCAGGGGAACATAACGCGATTTCGGGCGTAAAATCTTTACCAATTTCTTATCATTTTCTTATCAAAGTCTTATGAGGTAGAATCAGCGGGAAATTTATGAGCGTAAATAACCTCGTCTATGAATTCGGTTCGTTTAGTTTTGCGCCGGCAGAAGGGCTGTTGCGAAGGGCGGGCGAACCTCTTGACTTGCAGCCTAAAACTCTGCAAATCTTACAGTTATTGCTTGAACGACGCGGCGAGGTCGTAACCAAAGACGAGTTTCTGGAGCGCGTCTGGCCCGATATTATCGTGGAAGAGGGCAGTCTGGCGGTGCAAATCTCGTATTTGCGGAAGATTCTGGGCGAAAACGCGACCAATGAAAAATATATTGTCACCGCGCCCCGTCGCGGCTACCGTTTTGTCGCCGCCGTCACGGAAAAATCGTCCCGCGATGCGGCGACAGGGCCAGGATTAGCAAGCGACACTGCGAAGCGCGAGGTCAATGTCGCCGCGCCAACGCTGCCGGCCCCGCGCCGCGTCCGTTTTTGGCCGTTGGTGTTTTTGGCAGGTGGTTTGCTGTCGGTGGCCCTGGCGTTTGGGCTGTACGGGTTTGCGCAACGGCGTCCCGCAGCAGGGCCGGATTTCGCGGCGATGAAGATAGATCGCGTAACGGAGTACGGGAATTTGATGGACGCGACGCTTTCGCCTGACGCGCAAATCGTCGCATATGTTCCGCGCCAGGCCGGAAAGCAAAGCCTCTGGCTGCACAATCGCGCCACCAACGAAAAACTACAACTGTTGCCGCCCGACCCCGCGCTCTGCTGGGGACTGAAATTTTCGCACGACGGCAGCCAGCTTTTCTACGTCAAAACACAGCCCAACAGCACCATCAACGTGCTTTACCGCATTTCGGTGAGCGGCGGCGCGGAGCAGAAAATCGTCGTCAACATTGATTCGCCCGCTACCTTGTCGCCGGATGGAATGCAACTGGCTTTTGTCCGGAGCTTGGTCGGCCCAGGCCAGCATCGGGACATATTGCTGACCGCCAGCATTGACGGCAGCGGCGAAAAGGAGATAGCTACCCGCCGGCATCCCGAAAAATTCTCGTTTTCCACCCCGTCATGGTCGCCCGACGGCAAATTTATCGCGCTCGGATTCAGCACTAACAGCCAGCTTGATTTCACTTTGCTGGGCGTTCCGGTCAATGGTGGGGCGTCTTTTGCATTGACCCCGCAGCATTGGTATGAGATAGGCGGGTTGGCCTGGGAAGACGACGGCGAGCATCTGGTCTTTTCCGCCCGTGCGGCAGACTCGCGCACCTTACAGATCTGGCGACTGCAATATCCTAATGGCGCGCCGCAACGCATCACTAACGACACCAACAACTACCTGACGGTCAATCTCTCAAAAGATCCTCGCGCCCTTTTGACTATGCAAACGGGGCGTAACCGCAGCCTCTGGCTAACCCCATTAGATAAGAATGCCGCGCCGCAACGCTTCAACACCGGACGCGAAGACGAGGCCCCTGGCAGCATGAGCGTTAGCCAAGACGGGCGCATCTTTTACAATGCGGCGGAAAACGGCCTCAACAAACTCTGGAGCGTTGACGCGACGGGCCGCGACGCCAAATTGTTATCAGATAATAGCTCCCTGCCGCAAGTTTCCCGCGACGGGCGTTTTGTAGTTTTCGTGGCGTCGCGCAACGGCCACCGTCATATTCTGCGCATTGCGGCGGACGGCACTCAGGAAAAACAACTGACCAATGGCGGCGGCGAAAACGACCCTTACCCCACGCCGGACGGCCAATGGATTCTCTTTACTGCTTTGAGCGGAGAACGCAATACCATCTGGAAAGTTCCGTTGGAAGGCGGCGAACCAACACAACTGACACGCGGCAGTCTGGCGTTTGCGCCCATTGTTTCGCCTGATGGCGCCAAGTTTGCTTGTAAATACCGCGCCGACGAAGCGGATAAGTGGAAAATCGCGGTGTTTCCCATAGAAGGGGGAACGCCGCTCAAAGTGTTCCCCTTCCCGGACGCTTACCATCAAACCGTGCGTTGGACGCCGGACGGCAAATCTCTCGCCTATCTGGAAACTCACGATGGGGCGGAAAACATCTGGCTGCAACCGTTAGAAGCGGGCGCAAGCAAACAAATCTCCGGCTTTGCTGAGGGCCAGATTTTCAGCTTTGAGTGGTTGGAAGAAAATCGTCTGATTGTCTCGCAAGGCGCGGAATATCAATATTTAGTCTTAATTAAGAAATCGTAACTGATTAGGTCTGGGCCGGGAGCGCGCGCTTCCCAGCGTGCCGCGAACGTCGCCAGGCGTGAGTGCCGGGCGCGGAGGCGCGGTATTTCTGCCAGTGCGCGTTGTGAACCCGCCGTGCCTGATGGCACAGCCAGCACGCTAGGAAGCGTGCGCTCCCAGTGCGCCTACCTAATCAGTTACAAGAAATCGTAACTAAACTAAGCAGGCAGCAAACAGTTTCAAGTTCAAGGTAAACAGTTAAATGCTTACGCGGCAACAGTTTTGCGAGTTTAATAGACCTGCTGCTTTGGCTCACCGGCTTATTTTGCGTAATAACCCGGGCGCGTGCGGGCGATTAGTTCGGGGCGGGTGACGGTGATGCGGATGGGCCGCCAGCGTCCGTCTTTGGTGACGTTTTCCGGTTGGTAAGTGATGCTGTAAAGCGTGCGCAGTTCGGCGGCGACTTCGGCGTAAAGCCTTGCCATTTCACCGAGTTGGCGGATTTCGTTGACACGCCCGCCGGAGCGTTGCGCGAGCGATACGAGGCGCGTATGGGCCGAAGCGTAGATGGCAAACTGGCGCGGCGTCGGGTCGGGGATGTTTTTGATGTCGCCGGAAGGCAAAGCGAGCGGGTAAATCGTCACGCCCAACTTATCAGCGGCATTGAGAACAGAACGCAAGGCTGGGTTTTCTTCTGCTTTGATAGTGGCTAAAGCCGCTTCGTTGCTGGGTTTATCGGAAGCGGCGCGGCCATCGGCTTGATAGTTTTTGGTGTCCACGCCGTCGGTCATAACGACAATGGCTTTGCGCCGTTCGCCTTCTTTCGAGAGTTTTTCCAGCGAGTAAGCCAATGCCTGGTAAAGCTGCGTTTCGCCGCCGCCGTTGGCGTTGCCTATGGCGTTGCCTATTTCTCTGCGATTAGAGGTGAAACCGAAGAGTTCTTTGACTTTAGCGTTGAATTGCACGACGCAAATGCGGTCGTCAGGCGCGAGGGCGTCAATAAAACGCGCGGCGGCGAGCTTCATCTGCGGGCGGAAATTGATGGTTGAGCCGGAAACATCAAGCAGCAAAACCACGCTAAACGGCGATTCCACCGGCTCAAAGCTCTTAATCTCTTGCGGTAAATCGTTCTCAAAAACCGCGAAATCTTCCCGCGCCAGGTTCAAAATCGGGCGGCCCTTGGCGTCCACGACACCGATATTTAAACGCACCAGAGACGAAGTAACTTTAATAATTTCATCATCCGGCGATTGTTGCCCCGCTACGCCGACAGCGCACGGAAGCAAAAGCAAACAGCTAAGAAAAAACAGACTACGCACGCTCATAAAAACAAAAACCGCCCACGGCAAAAAGTATGCACGCCGCCGCGCATCTTTGGCAAGCCGTTAAGCGGAGCGTAATTACTCAGACGTAAAACCCTCGCGGTTAGTTGTCTTACAAGGGGGGTTGGGGGAGAACCACGTTGGTTGCAACAAAATTGCTGGCACAGTGCGGCTTCCGGCTGCTATCCCTCATCCCTGTTCCCCAACCCCCATTCCCCAACCCCCATTCCCCATTCCCCAACCCCCACTCCCCTACTCCCCACTTCTTAGCCGGCGGCGGCTTTATTTTTCCGCGCGGCGGTGCGTTCGGCGTCAACCTCAGCTTTGGCCTCAACTTTGCGCTTGGTCGCTTCGATGCGTTTACGCGGCACGAGTTGGAAGCGCAGTTCCATTTCCTGCGCCACTTTGAAGATGTGCTTGGGCTTTTCGCCTTTCTCGGCGCGCACCATTAAGTCATCTAATTCCAGCACTTCGGCTATGTTGTCTTCACCAATCCAGATAAAAGTATTGTCAGGCATAATGCGTTTAGTCTCCAATGTGTAAAGTTCGCGCAGGGCGACGGGTTGTAGTTCCAGATTATAAACGGGCAGATTACGCTTGGCTTTAGGCTTAGGTTTGCCGCTTTTGGCGTAATAATCCAGCACTAATTCATTGACCGGCTCGCGGTGTTCAGCATAAAACAGCGCAAAATCACCGCACTTTTTGCGGTAAGGGCAAGTCACCACGCAAACGAGCGGGTCTTTGAAATGGGTAAAGCGGTTGCAATAAAGTTTCACGCCCGTAAAGCCTCTCACGCGATAAATTCAACGACGGCATTATAACAATAACGTTTCATCTGTGCAACGCACGGAAACGTCTAGGTGAAACCTGCGTCGTTGCGTTATTATGTTGCCTGTCCGTAGTTTACTACAACTTCCATACGCGACGGTGAATAAACCGCGTTGCGTTGAGTAATTTTTTTTCGTGAGAACCTCGTATGTATCAGCCCAATTTTTGCGCCGAATGTGGCGCACAAATCGTGCGTGAGCGTTGGCATTTGTGGACGAGCCGCCGTTTTTGTGACGCTTGCGCCCCGCGTTTTCGTAAAAGCCAACTCATTGCGCCTATTTTGGCCGGCAGTTCCCTGTTCGGCGTCGGTTTAGCCGCCGGCGGTTTAGCGCAACCCGCTGCGCCGCCTTTATTGATTGAAACCAGGCCCGCCGCGCCGCCGGCTACGCAACCCCAAGCATTAACAGCGACGACTTCGCCCAATGCCGCGCCCGTGTCATTAACGGCGCGCGATGTGGTTTCCATGTGTGGCACGCGCACCAAGAAGGGCGCGCCTTGCTCACGGCGCGTGCACGGCACAGGGCGTTGTTTTCAACATATTGGCCTGCCCGCTATGCTGCCGCCGGAACGCCTGCTTTTGCAAAGATAGGCGTTAGCGTGGCGCGGCGGCGAGAAAAAAGCCGCTAAACATGGGTGTCATCAGATAAATGAGCAAAAAGACGACGGCGGCGGCGAGGGCTTGTTCCACGCCGGCGAAACGCAGGGCTGGCGTCAGTTTCGGTGCGACATTGTCTAAACGGTGTACTTGCAAGAGGTTCGCGGTGTCTTGATAATCGCGTGCCGCAGCTTGGAGGCGTCCGGCATGAAGCACCAAGGCGCAGAGAAACGCCGTCGCCAACAGCCCCACGCTCAGAGGCGAGACCGCGCCAATGTTGCGCCAAGCCAACACCGCAAATGGCATCACATTCGAGAACAACAAGAATAGAATGACAACCAACAACAAGGCCGCGCCCATACTGTTTTGCGTGAGCGGGCGTTGGCGCAGTTCAATATATGCCAACGCAAAAGCGAAGGCCCCGATTTCTATCGCCGTCACTTGCGCGATAAACCGCCAAGCGTCGCCACCACCGAACCAGCCGCTCAAAGCTATTAAACCTGGCACAGCAAAGACGTAAAACATTGTTCCAGCGAGGTTTCGCGGCACAGTATAACAATATGCCATGAGCGCAATAAACACCGTCACCGGCACCAGGCCAAACAAACACAGGCTGCCCACGCCGCGTTGTTCGCCCATCATCGCCATCGCCACCAGAGCTAAACTCGGCAATGACAGGAAATACAGGTAATGCGGCAACATCAGCCAACGTAAAGGTCGCATAACGAAAGCACTCGCCAACGGCAAAGGCCCGCCGTTAAGTTTATGGAACGGCTAAGGCTACCTTGTTTTTCACGGCGCGGCAAGAGAAAACGGCGTTGAAACAGCAATCGCCGCGAGAAAGGCGAAAACGCGGCTTGACAAGCCTTTTGCTCAAACCTAATATCGTGGTTTCGTCGCCGGACGGCGGCGCGTTCTTTTTATGACGCCGCACGAAACCGACGAATACTGGATGCGCCGCGCTTTGAATGCGGCCCAAGCCGCCCGGAAGTTAGACGAAGTGCCCATCGGCGCGGTTATCGTCAACGCGGGTACGTTAATCGCTCTCGCCGGCAACCGCACGCGCACAGATTGTGACCCGACGGCCCACGCCGAAATTCTGGCCTTGCGCGAAGCGGCCCGCGCCATCAGCAATTACCGCTTGACGGATGCTGTTCTTTATACGACCATTGAACCTTGCGCCATGTGCGCCGGCGCGTTGGTAAACGCGCGGCTCAAACGCTTGGTTTACGGCGCGCCCGACGAACGCTTCGGGGCCGTCGTGTCGCGCTTTCAACTGTGCGACAACAGCTCTTTGAATCATCAAATGGAAATTACTTCCGGCGTGCTCGAACAGGAATGCCGCTCTCTCATGCAGGCATTCTTTCGCGGGCGACGGGAAAAAAGGCTGAAGGATAAAGGATGAAGGATGAGTCGGATGATTTTATCCTTTACCCTTTCGCCTTCATCCTTTCGGAGAGGTCGCATAGTGGATTAGTGCACCGGTCTCGAAAACCGGAGTGGGTGAAAGCCTACCGTGGGTTCGAATCCCACCCTCTCCGCCATTAAGTCAAGGGTAAAGGGTGAAGGATAAGGGCGAAAGTGGCAGAAAGAGACTTGAAAGAGCGGACGCGAGAGTTTGCGTTACGCATCGTTAAGTTGTTCGGAGTTTTGCCCAAGAGCGTAGAAGCGCAAGTTTTGGGCAAGCAGCTTTTGCGTTCCGGCACATCTGTTGGGGCGCAATACCGTGAAGCCCAACACGCTAAGTCTGACGCCGATTTTATCAGTAAAATCGAAGGAGCTTTGCAAGAATTAGAAGAGACGGCCTATTGGCTGGAACTTCTTGAAGGCGCGGGAATCTTTAGCGCGGAACGTCTCCAATCCTTACGGCAAGAGGCGCAAGAGCTAACGGCGATTTTGATAACCATCGCCAAAAAGGTTAAAGACCGGACGAAAAAATAATTTCGCCTTCCACCTTTAGCCTTCATCCTTTGGGAAAGGTGCAGGAGCGGTTGAACTGGCAGCACTGGAAATGCTGTGTACCTCGAAAGGGTACCGTGGGTTCGAATCCCACCCTTTCCGCTTTGTCAAGGATAAAGTATAGAAGCTAAAGGATAAATTTATCATTCAGCTTTTCGCCTTCATCCTTGCTTTATCAGGTTCCAGGCTCCGCACAACGTATGTGTCGTGAACCCCGCTAGACCGGGAACGGAGCAACGGCAGCGACGGCAGCGTGTGTTGCGGGACAGTCTGGAACCTGGCCAATTTTGACAAAAAAAGAAGCGCGACAAATTCAAATGTCGCGCTTCTCTTTTTTTGTTTACAGCAACCGTTTTTAAGGTTGTGGCGTCGGCGTCGGTGACGCTTTTGGTTCGCCGCCCCGCATCGTAGGTTTCTCGGTGGGCGCGTTCGGGTTGTCGCCTGGCGCGGTGGTTGTGCCGTCGCCTGGCGGCAAGCGGCGTTTGAGCGAGGGCCGTCCTGAATCGCCGTCGTCGGCAATCGCGCCGCCGGTAGTGGCGCGGGCGTTGGACAGGCGCAGCAGACGCCCTTTCACTTTCTGAAATTCGGAAGTGCTGATGACGTATTCTTCACGTTCGGGGAAGCGCGCCGCCAGACCTAAGACCGACTCGCGGCGATCCACCGATTGCGGATGCGATGAGAAAAGTTTGGCTACTTTGCCGGGTTTCTTTTTGTTTTGCGCGGCCAATTTTTCAAACATGGTCGCCATGCCGTTGGGATCATAACCGGCGGCGTACATATATTGCACGCCCAGTTTATCGGCTTCTTCTTCTGCCGAACGGCTGAATTTGAGAAAGCTCAAAGTAGTCAGGAATTGCGCTCCGTTGAGAATGGCCGCGCCGCCCAAACCGCCGAGAAAAATCGAACCGACGGTCAAACCAATGTTGGCGAGTGTGCCTTTGGCTTGGTTTTCCATGCCGTGACGCGCGGTGACGTGGGCAATTTCGTGGGCCATTACGCCAGCCACTTCGGATTCGTTATCAGCGGCGAGAATCAAGCCTTTGTTGACATAGAAAAAGCCGCCGGGCAACGCGAAGGCGTTAATTTCGTCGGAATCCACAACTTTGATGGTGAACGGAACTTTGGCGTCCGAATGGAGCACGATGTTCTGCCCGACGCGGTTGACGTATTCCGTAATGATCGGGTCATCCACAAGTTTCAGTTCTTTTTCTGCTTCTGCGGCAATCTGGCGGCCTATCGCCACTTCTTTTTCCAGCGAACCGGACATACTGGCGATGAGGCCGCCATTGAGTTTGCGTTTGCCAATCATCGCCGGGTCTTCGTCCGTCGAGAGCGGCTTAGTGCTAACCGGCTTGGACGGCGTGGGCAAAGGCTTGGCTGACGTGGCGGCGGGCGTTGGCGCCGGTTCCGCCGGGGCCGGAGTTGGTTCTACGGGTTTAACTTTGGGCGGCGGCGGCGGCGGTAAATCCTGCGGGTCTTGCGGGTGGGCCAACAAAACGCCGCTCCACAAAGAGACGATTAACGTAGTGGCGGTAGCGGCGCGGAAGAGACGACTTTTCATAACTATTGCTCCCAATTCTCTTACTTCTCAATGATGGCGTTAAGACGCGGCAAAAGTTCCTTTTTTGCGGCGGCATATTTCTTTTTGTGGCGCACGGCCCTGCTTGTTGGGGCTAAATGCGCCTTTTTCATTGGCGCAAAGGGCGACGACAAAGCTTGCACACGGTCTTTTCGATGCAAGAGGCGTGGCGCGAGTTGCGCGAAGCCAAAAAGTGTTTTACCCAAAAAGCATTATAACTCATGTTACGCCGAGCGTCAGTTTTCTCGCCAACGGCGAGGCACAAGATAGCGTAGGGTCAGCGAACGAGAGTGAGCGCAACCCTACGAGACAAGTAACCAGAGCGTTCCGTCGCCGAAGGTGACGAACAAGAACGCAGCCAGGCGAATATCCTGGTGTTGGTGGCGTTGTTCGTCACCTTCGGCGACGGGATTATGGTTCCTCGCGGACGTAGGGTTACGTTACGGCTTCGCCTTCACTCACCCTACGCTA
>JAYVJN010000258.1:0-3552 GCA_043769325.1 Acidobacteriota bacterium | reverse complement strand
TCAACCGTCTTCCGCACCCCGGAAGTGAAGTTTGACCCCGCAGGGTTTGAAACCAAACAAATCTTTTATAACAGCAAAGACGGCGCGCGCATTCCGATGTTTATCGCTCATAAAAAGGGCTTGAAAATGGACGGCACAAACCCGACCTTGCTCACCGGTTACGGCGGTTTCAACATCAGCAGTAACCCAGGTTTTAGCGCGAATGTCATCGCCTGGCTCGAAGCCGGCGGCGTCTATGCGCTGGCGAACCTGCGCGGCGGCAGCGAGTATGGCGAAAAATGGCACGAAGCCGGTATGCGCCTGAAAAAACAGAATGTCTTTGACGATTTCATCGCGGCGGGCGAATACCTCATCGCGCAGAAATACGCCACGAAAGACCGCCTGGCGATTCGCGGCGGCTCTAATGGCGGCTTGCTCGTGGGCGCGGTCATCAACCAACGCCCAGACCTCTGCAAAGTTGCGATTCCGCAAGTCGGCGTGATGGATATGCTGCGTTATCAGAAGTTTACCATCGGTTTCAATTGGATTGCCGAATACGGTTCAGCCGAAGCAACCGCCGAAGACTTCAAAAATCTCTACGCCTATTCGCCCTTGCACAACATCAAAACCAACGGCAACTACCCGGCGACGCTGGTGACAACGGCTGACCACGACGACCGCGTTTTCCCCGCGCATTCGTTCAAATACACCGCCACCTTGCAAGAGAAAAACGCCAACAACGCGGCCCCTTTGCTCATCCGCATCCAGACCAATTCCGGTCACGGCGCGAGCAATATCACCAAATCCATCGAAGAAACGGCGGACATTTACTCGTTCATTTTCTACAACATGGGCTACACGCCTAAGTTGTAGAAATCGCGCTTTGGGGTACAATGAAGGGCGGCCCTGTCTGACAGGCTCGCCCTTTAGCTTTTGCGGCGGTGAAATACGATGGCAAACAAAACCAAATCCTACAAAGAGGCTGAACTAATAGCCCTCTTTAGCTTAAATCGTTTGGTCGGCAACCACGCGCATCCGCTGATGCAGGAATGGCTCAACGCCACTGCCACGCTCAACCCCTCTGAACAATACCTTTTTGACCTCATCTGGCGCGACGCTTTCAACAAAATTGACGGCTGGCAAGAAGAAGAACTCAAAATGAAGTTTATTTCCTTTGTCATCCGGCTGGGACACTTAGACGACAGCGACAAATACAGCACCTATTTTGAGAGAACCGTTGAGGCCATCGTCGAAGGTCATTTTTTGAAAACCAAGACCGATTTCATGGTAGCCGCCGGCATTTTAGACCTCCCGCAAAAGCCTTACTTTCACTTCCAGGAGTGGAAAAAACACCGCGACCCCAACGGCGATCCGGTGGGGCAATTGCTGACGGCGTTTCTCATTGCCCAAGAAACAAACCAACACGCGCATCCTTTGTACGGCGGCACCGTCACCGGCAAGTATTGGGAATTTTTCCTAATGGAAGACAAAACTTATTGTATTTCAAAGTCTTACGACTGCACTGAGCAAGAAGACTTGTTGAGTATTATCGCTATTCTCCGCAAATTCCAAGAGATTCTGGAAACCAGGCTGCTGGATTAGCGCAAGCCTCATAACCCAAACCGGCAAGTTCAGCGATGAATAACGCTTCCCGGCATCCTTTAGCCTGCTATGGCCTTCCGTTGGGGGGCGTTTTTTTGGCTACGGCGTTGCTGGAACCGTTTCACGCCCGGCTCAATGCGGCCACCGTCGCGCTGACTTTTTTGCTCATTGTTTTGGTGGCGGCTACGTTTGCGGGGCGCAATCCGGCGTTGCTGGCGGCGTTGGCCGCGATGTTGTGTTTCAACTACTTTTTTCTGCCGCCGGTGCGGACGTGGACGATTGCCAACCCGCAAAACCTGGTCGCCTGGGGCGCGTTTACCGTCACGGCCATCATCGCCGGCGAGCTTTCGGCCTACGCCCGCCGCCGCGCCCGCGAAGCCGAACGCGGAAAGCGCGAAATCGAAAGGCTTTACGCCGAATTGCAGACTGCTTTTGAACAAGCCAGCCAAGCCGAAGCCCTGCGCCGTAGCGAGCAACTGAAATCGGCCCTGCTGGACGCCGTGACGCACGATTTACGCACGCCGCTGACTTCCATCAAAGCCGCCGCCACAATGCTGCTCAACAATGCGCCGGAAACTCGTCTGGACGATGCGGGCCGCCGCGAATTTCTCGAAATCATCAACGAAGAGACCGACAGGCTCAACCGTTTTATCGCCGGCACGGTGGAACTGGCGCGGCTCGAAGCCGGTGCGTGGCAGCCGCAAGAGAGCGCGTGCGAGGTCAACGACATCATCGCCCTCGCGCTGGAACGCGCCCACAACTTGCTACAAAACCATCGTTTGCGCGTGGAAGTTGACGAAAATCTGCCGTTGGTGCGCGCCGCTGCGCCGGCTTTGGCGGAAGTGGTCTATACTCTGCTTGATAACGCCGCGAAATACTCGCCGGTTGACACCGCCATCACCATCGCCGCCCGATATGACGGCGCGGAAGTTACGATTTCCGTCAATGACGAAGGGCGCGGTATTGCGCCAGCCTTGCGCGAAAAAGTATTTGAGAAATTTTTCCGCGCCACGCTCGACGCCAAAAGTAAAAAAACGGTGGAGGGTTTGGGCTTAGGATTAGCCATCGCGCGCGGCTTGGTTGAAGCGCA
The DNA here is from genome assembly GCA_043769325.1 of Acidobacteriota bacterium. Classification (GTDB taxonomy): domain Bacteria; phylum Acidobacteriota; class Blastocatellia; order Pyrinomonadales; family Pyrinomonadaceae; genus JAYVJN01. The sequence continues at coordinate 881 of JAYVJN010000258.1, read as the reverse complement.
CGGCGGCAAAATCCGGCTCGCAGAAGGCGCGAACGGACGCGGGACGCGCGCGAAATTCACCATTCCCAACGATTTGGAAACATGAGCGAAGGCAGTAAAATTCTCGTCGTGGACGACGAAGCGCAAATAACCCGCGTCTTGCGCGGCAGCCTGACGGCGCACCATTACCAGGTGCGGACGGCGGCGGACGGCGTTTCCGCGTTAGATACTTTTCACGACTGGCAGCCCGATTTGGTCATCACCGACTTGCAGATGCCCGAAATGGACGGCACGGAATTATGCCGTAAAATCCGCGCCGTCGCCGCTACGCCCATCATCGTGCTTTCGGTCAAAGGCGAAGAACGCGCCAAAGTTGCGGCTCTCGACGCCGGCGCGGACGATTACGTTACCAAGCCCTTCGGCATTGACGAACTGCTGGCCCGCGTGCGCGCCGCGCTACGTCGTGCGCCCGTCAGCGCAACCACCAACATCCTGGCCGACGGCGATTTTTACATTGACCTCAACGCGCGCCGCGTCACTATCCGTAAAGAGGAAATCCGCCTCACGCCGAAAGAGTTTGATTTGCTCGTCTATTTCTTCCAGAATCGCGGCAAAACCCTCACCCATCGCGCCATTCTCGCCGCCATCTGGGGCGGCAACTCCACCGAACAAACCGAATATCTGCGCGTCTTTGTCGGCTTGCTGCGAAAGAAAATCGAACCCCAGCCAGCACAACCGCAACACCTTTTGACCGAACCCTGGGTCGGCTACCGCTTTCTCGCGTCGTAACTTATGGGAGCGCACGCATCCTTGCGTGCTGCCTTGCCGCCAGGCATGGCCCGATGTAACCATGCGAACTCTAAAAACATACCAACTCCGACGGCCCTGGTTTCTTTCAGGGG
>JAYVJN010000257.1:0-5144 GCA_043769325.1 Acidobacteriota bacterium | reverse complement strand
GGCATCAGCTTCTACGACGAAGTGCGCCGCTTCGAGATTGACCTCATCCGCCGCGCCCTCGACCAAACCGGCGGCCACCAATCCCGCGCCGCCCGTCTCTTAGGCATGAACGCGACGACGCTCAACTCGAAAATCAAGACCTACAACATCAACCTGAGAGCGTAACGCCAGGAGACGCAACTATGAGCGTGCCAATGATTGAGTCCGTCCATTTCCAAAATTTCAAAGCTCTGCGCGACACGACTCTGCCGCTAGGCCGCTTCACGCTGATTGTCGGAGCCAACGGGAGCGGCAAAAGTACGGCGATGCGGGCAATCCAAATGATGAGTATATCCACTCAAAAGCCTCTTTCTCGGCGGGTTCGGTTGTCTCGCTGACGGAGTAAGAAGTTGGCGGGATTCGTAAGCGGACTTTGCCCCGCGCCGCGCTTTTTCGTATAGTGTCTGTTTTCAAGTTTTACGCAATAATTTACAGCGAAAGGCAATAACATCATGTCACAAAACGTACCTATAACCGTCGCGCATGGCGACGGCATCGGCCCCGAAATTATGGCGGCCACTTTGCGTATCATCCAGGCGGCGGGGGCGCGGATTGATATTGAGACCATCGAGATTGGCGAAAAGGTCTATCTATCGGGCAATGCGGCTGGCATCGCGCCGGAAGCATTTGCAAGCTTGAAGCGCACCAAAGTTTTTTTGAAAGCGCCCATCACAACCCCGCAAGGCGGCGGTTATAAGAGCCTTAACGTCACTGTTCGCAAGACCTTCGGGCAGTACGCTAATATCCGCCCGTGTGTGTCGTATCACCCGTTCGTGGCGACCAAGCATCCGGTCATGGATGTCGTCATCGTGCGTGAAAACGAGGAGGACACTTACGCCGGCATTGAATACCGCCAGACCGACCAGGTAGAGGAGTGTTTGAAACTCATCTCGCGGCCCGGTTCGGAAAAGATTGTGCGCTATGCGTTTGAGTATGCGCGTTTGAACAATCGCAAGAAAGTCACCTGCTTCATCAAGGACAACATTATGAAGCGCACCGACGGGTTGTTTCACCGCATTTTCGACGAAATTGCGGTGGAATATCCCGACATCGAAGCCGACCATTGGATTGTGGACATCGGCGCGGCCAAACTCGCGGACACACCGGAAAACTTCGATGTCATTGTGATGCCCAACCTCTACGGCGATATTTTGTCGGATGTGGCGGCGCAAATCGCGGGTTCGGTGGGCTTGGCGGGTTCGGCCAATATCGGCGACAATGTGGCGATGTTCGAGGCGATTCATGGCAGCGCACCGCGCCGCGCCGGACAGAATCTGGCTAATCCTTCGGGGCTGTTTTTGGGCGCGATGCTGATGCTCGTCCACATCGGGCAAGCCGACATCGCGGAACGCGCCCACAACGCCTGGCTCAAAACGCTGGAAGACGGCGTCCACACCTACGACATTTATAAAGAAGGCGTTTCAACGCAAAAAGTTGGCACGAAAGAGTTTGCCGATGCGGTGATAGCGCGTGTGGGGCAGTTGCCGGCAACGCTCAAGGTTGTAAAATACAATAATCCTAGCAGCGAAGGCGCGCCCAAACTCGGCACGGCGGCCCTCAAACCACGCACTCCGGCCAAGAAAGAACTGGTCGGCGTGGATGTCTTTTTGGACTGGACGAAAGGCTCACCCGACGAACTTGCTGCGGCCTTGCAAGCGGCGGGCGCAGATGGGCTGACCTTAACGACCATCGCCAATCGCGGCACAAAGGTCTGGCCCGGCGGCGACGCCGACACCTTCTGCACCGACCATTGGCGTTGCCGTTACGCGGGCGAAGGCGCGATTAAACACGCTCAAATCAGCGGTTTACTGCAACGCCTGAGCGACGCCGGTTTCGACTACATCAAGACCGAAAACCTCTACAACTTCGACGGCGAAGCTGGCTACTCTGCTTAAAGTTTGAGGCCAGGAAGATGAAGGATGAAAGAAGCGCGAGTTTCTTTCATCCTTTTCTCTTTGCGGGTATTATGGAAGAGGAAAACGAGGAAATACTATGCCGAACCTAGCACAAAACATAATCACCACTATGCGCCAGAAGGCCGCCACGCGGCAGCAGGCAGCCAGCAGTAGGCAGCAGGCAGTAAGAAGACAAAACCGGCTCTATCGAAGTTGGCAAACAGGCCGACTTAATCGTTGTTGAGCAAAACTTATTTGCCGTTCCGGTCACGCAAATAAGCCAAACTAAGGTTTTAATGACATTTCTGAGAGGGGAAAAAGTTTATCAAAAATAGTTGGCACTTTTTCTTATGACCATCTGGAACATAGTAATCTGGGCCGCCATGCTCCAGGGCTTTCTTCTGGCAGCCTTCTTACTGGCAAACAAGAAAGGGCAGCGGCGGGCGAATAGTTTTCTGGCGCTGTTGGTCTTTCTCTATTCAATTGATATTGGCTTAGAGACGCTTTACGCTTCCGCGCAAATTTCCGCTTATACTTATCTTATCGGCATCAACGACCCGCTATTTTTTCTCTACGGCCCGTTATTGTACTTGTATGCCTATTTTCTCAGTTCGCAGACGGCGGTTGTGCAGAAAAAATGGCTTTTGCATTTCTTACCGTTCCTCTTGATTGTAGGTGTTTACACGCCCGCATTTTATCTGCAAAGCGCTGAAGCCAAATTACTTTCGGAAGGTGTTCTGCCGCCGCAGAGCATCTCCGGGGCCGGTTCATTTATTAGCGAAAGGGTGCGCGGCCTGGTAGAACTGGCAAGCGGTTTTCACCAACTTATTTATGTTGTTTTAACCCTTCTTTTGCTCCGGCGGCACGAAAGCGCCATCAAAGAGTCCTTCTCTGTCATTGAACGCCTTAATTTAGGTTGGCTCCGAAATTTGACCCTGGCAACGGGAGTTATTATCGCGGTTGATATTCTTCTGTTTTTCTTTGTGCAAGTGGGTGCGATACAGTTTGAAAAGGCGGTAACGGTTATCCTGTTTTTAGTTGCCGTATTGATTTATGCCATTGGCTACATGGGTTTAAGACAGCCAACCATCTTCTCGCAGGTAGCTGTGGCCCCCGCTGTTAGCGAAGAAGCTGCCTTTGAAAAGAAGGAGAAGTATTACAAATCGGCTTTAACCGAACAGCAAGCCGAAGATAATCTCGCCAAATTGCTCAAACTGATGGAAGAAGAAAAGCCTTATCTGGATGGCGAACTCAAACTCTCGGATATAGCGGAAACGCTGGGAATCTCGAATAACACACTCTCGCAAGTCATCAATGAGAAGTTACAGAAAAACTTCTACGATTTTATCAATGATTACCGTATAGCAACCGCTCAAAAACTACTGTTGAATCCTCGTAAATCACACCTCACGCTTTTGGCGATTGCGTTTGAATCGGGGTTTAATTCAAAATCATCCTTCAATAGCGTTTTCAAAAAACAGTGCCAGGCCACGCCTTCCGAGTTTAGAAAAGCCGCGTCAGCTCAAACTTCCGTGTAAAAAATGTGTCCAATCCGGTAGGTTTGGGTAACTTAATTACGAATGGACTGCAAATTTGACCCCGACAAATGTGCGTAAGTATTTTATTTGCCAATTTTAGATGCGTCAGGTGGAAATCCGGGAAGCTCTCTGAAAAAAGATGTCCAATCCGATAGGTCTGAGCGATTTACCGCTCCGCCCTGCATATTATAGTCCTGTGAGCGCACAAGTTTCCGCGCTTATAGATTTCAAATACTATCGGTAGGAGATAAATACTATGATGAGAATTTTCAAAAATCTAGCGGTTGGGCTGGCAATTATCGCCATGATGACAACAGTGATGACTGCACAGACTAAGCCGGCCAATGATGAAAGCAGAGCTAACGAGGAGGACGAGTTTGCCGCGCAAGCGATTCAGACCCGAATGCCCGGCGAAGAAGAACCGCACGAGGGCACTTGGCTGCAATGGGCGCACCATTACACCTACGGGCGCGCCTACCGCAACTCGCTGGATGCGATGTTTGTGGAGCTGACCAGAACTTTGGCGCAAAGCGAAAATGTCCATATCGTTACTTATAACTATGAGGAAACAAAGAGAGTTACCAAACTTTTGCGAAACGCGGGCGTGTCTCTTGCCAAGGTTGACTTTGTTATGCGTCGCACTGATGATGTCTGGGTAAGAGATAATGGGCCAATCTTTGTTTACGACAATAACAACGAGTTAAAAATCGCTGATTGGGGCTTTAACGGGTGGGGCTTTGACACGCCCTATCGCAACGATGACAGCGTTCCCGTCGGCGTGGCAAACAATCTGGAAATGCCCCGCATTGACCTCAACGACATCGTTTTAGAAGGCGGGGCCATTGAGATTGACGGCAATGGCGTTTTGCTGGCAACTCGCAGTTCGACGATGGAAAACGGGCGTAACGAGCATCTCACGCAAGCTGAATTTGAAAACGCGCTGACGGCAAACCTTGGCGTGACTAAGTTTATCTGGCTTGATGGGAAATATGGCGGCGAGGATGACATAACCGATACGCATATTGACGGCTTCGCCCGTTTCGCGCAGGGCAACAAAATTGTCACTATGGGCAGCGCAAGTCTTAGATATTGGGGCTTGTCTAACAGCGACATCAATAGACTCTATAATGCCACGAATATCAACGGCGCTCCTTATTCCTTTGTGCAACTGCCGTTGACGGCCCGAAATGTGGTCACTACATCAGGAGAAAACCTGGGTTTCAAGGGTTCATATGTGAATTACTATGTCGCCAATACAGTGGTGTTAATGCCGGTTTACAACGACCCGAACGACATCATAGCAAAGAACCTTTTACAAAATATCTACCCCAATCGGACGGTTGTGGGCATAGATGTCCGCAATCTCTATAAAAACGGCGGGATGGTGCATTGCATTACACAGCAACAGCCCGCCGAAACTAACTTAACGGCGGGCGAGAATAATTAACCGGCAACAGCAGTGACGATTTCTCTCGCTGGCATTGAAAGCTATCTGGCAATTCATATATGCTTGTCGCAGAGTGCCGGAGAGATTTACCTCCGGCCCGCAGAAAATGCGGGCCGGAGGCTGTTTTAAGCAGGTGAGTAAAAGTTATGCCGGATAATAAAAGTTAGAGTTACGCTTTCAAGCGTGAGTTTTACGCAGCCCTTCACGCCTCAAGGCGTAACTCTA
>JAYVJN010000256.1:0-9894 GCA_043769325.1 Acidobacteriota bacterium | reverse complement strand
CGAGTACGCCGGTCAAGCTTGGTGGCGTGGAGCCACTGCCTGAACTGTACTGGACGTACCATACCTTCGTGCCGGGGCGGAATACTGAACGGTCAGTTTTACCGTCGCCGTCATAATCACCAGGCGTAATTACGTCGCCATCTAGTCCGAAATTAGAAGTGACAACTGCGCCATTTGAACTATTTGTCGAATACCAAGTGCCATTGCTGGGGCGGAATACGGAAATGTCTGCTTTGCCGTCGCCGTCGAAATCAGCGCGGCGGTCGCGTGTCTGTTTGGTAAAGGCCGCAAAGAAATCGCCGCTCAAAGGGCCGGTTGACCACGTTTGCGGCGTATAGGTGCAGCTTGGGCAACTGACGGGAGTTATCGTGTAATTGATATTCGACCGAAAACCGCCGGCATCGAAATTACCCGCGCCATCAGTGGTTGCAGTTCTGACCACAGCCGTGCCACGTTTGACTTGGACACTGATATTGGCGACCCCAACATTCGCCGGAGTAGTGACCGCGCCTGATATGTTGTAGAAAAATATAGGACAACCAGGGTCGCCCGGTATGCAATCGCAACCAGGCGCGACATTATTAGTGGGACAGGGCACAACGCTTTTCTGTGCGCTGGCAAGACCCGGCAGCAGCAAAGCCACCGTCGTCAACATCAAAGCTGACATAAACCAGTTAAAAGACGACCATCGCCTGTTCAGTGTTTCTTTCATTTCTTTCTCCTTACAAAATTTCCCTTGTTACTTGGCGTGACCATTGTTAGCCACGCCCCTCTCCTCTAGCTGCACAAGCAATAGGTAACTCTTATTATCTGCACAAGCAGTAAATAACGCTGCTACATAATTCTTGTACATCATGCTCAAAAGATATATACAGAGGCAAGCTTTGTCAAGTTAAAATACAAACATTTTGTATGCCGCCCATAACCATTGTATTTGCTGCATATACGCATTCGCAAATCCGCGAACAGGCGCGAGTGCCTTATTGAAACGCCATGCCCGTCGCTGAATGAGGCGGTCAGAAAGTGACCATCATGGTTGAAGACGACGCCTATCTCAGCAAAACGGGGCGGCTGTGGTCACAGGATGAAAAAGACGCTGGCAGAGCGCGAACACCGTTGTTCTGAATGTGGCTTGCAACTTCATCGTGACCATAACGCCGCTCTAAACATACAGGCACGGGCTGTGCCTTTGGGGATGTCAACCGTTAGGCTGGCAAGTGAACCAAGAATCTCCGTCTCTAACGCCGCTTTGGGCGTTTAGGGGGAGAGGGTCAAGCGCCAAGTTAAAATAATGGTTGCGTAACCTCTGTATTCGTGGCACATTAGAGGAAGCAGGGCGTTTGCGGCGTCTTCGCCTTCCGAAATATAAGCTGACACCATTTGGGCGGCATAAATATACGCTTCCGTGTAAAACGACGGGGCAACGCATCTTTTCACGCATCCGGTTGTTGGTTGCGATTAACTCAGCGTGACAAAAGGGTGTGTAGTGCGTATAAATGTTCACTTCAAACGGTGGGCGGCCTGTATTTAAGCCAACCGGCACAACAACCTTGACATCATAAGCCCAGCGTGGCCCGCTTTTTGCATGAGCTTTGGCGGGCCGCCGCAAACGAACGCGCGACCACCGTCTTATGGCGTAAGCCGCCCCGGTTTCGTGGCGGTGCGGTTAAAAAAAGGGCGCAAGCAAACGCGCTTGCCAGCCCGCCAATTTTGCCGCCAGGCTTGCCCCTTGTGAGGCGAACAAAAGAGGATAGCGACATGAACACAAGTACCCAGATGCAGCTCTTAGACCCGAACCAAAAAAGCCCACGCGCACAGGAGTTCGAGGACAAACTGTTGGCGCGCATTGTCGGCCAGGAACGCGCGGTGCGCCGTCTGAGCGGTCTCTACCAGATTTACCTGGCGGGCATGAACGCTCCTAACCGGCCCATCGGCACGCTGCTTTTCCTAGGGCCTACGGGTTCAGGTAAAACCCGCGTGGTCGAAGCGGCAGCCGAAGTTTTGTTCGATGAAGCGCACGCCGTCGTCAAAATTGACTGCGCCGAATTCCAACACTCGCACGAAATCGCCAAACTAATCGGTTCGCCTCCGGGATATTTGGGCCACCGCGAAACCAGCCCCATGTTGACGCAGGAAAACCTTGACCGTTGCCACACGGAGACGGACAAACTGACGCTCGTGTTATTTGACGAAATCGAAAAAGCGTCGGACTCGCTCTGGCAACTGCTCTTGGGCATCTTGGACAAAGCGACGCTCACTTTGGGCGACAACCGCCGCGTGGATTTCTCGAAAACGATGGTCATTTTGACCTCGAACCTGGGCGCGCGAGAGATGTCAGAACTAATTTCCGGCGGCATCGGTTTCGCCACCAAGTCGAAGAAAAACCCGGAAGACACCGAAGTTGACAATAAGATTTACCGCACGGCGGTGGAAGCGGCGCGGCGCAAATTCTCGCCGGAGTTTATGAACCGCATAGATAAAGTGGTCGTTTTCCGTTCGTTGAAGGAACACCACTTGCGCCAGATTCTCGAACTCGAACTTGACGCCGTGCAAAAACGCATCATGGACGGCGCGGGCGTGAAATTCGTCTTTCAATGTTCGGATGAAGCCAAAGATTTGCTGTTGCAAGAAGGCATTGACCTGAAATACGGCGCGCGCCATCTGAAACGCGCCATAGAGCGTTTCCTGGTCTATTCGTTATCCAATTTGGTGGCGACAAACCAAGTCAGCCTCGGCGATATGGTTTACGTTGACGTGGACGAAGACGGCAAGAAGCTAACCTTTGCCAAAAAACCCGGCGGCGCGCTCATCAGCGAATCCGGCGAGTTTTTTGTCCCCGACAGTGAACCCCACGCCAAGTCCGGCGGTATCGGAATGCCTCTGCCCAAAGCCCAAGCCGCCGCCGGCAAAAAAGCCCGCAGCGAACAGGAAAGCTAAAGCGCAGTCAAATCAGATTGCCGGCAAAGCCCTAAGTCGAAAGGCTTTGGGCTTTGTTTATGCGGTAACGGCGCAATGCTAAATTCCACTAAAACATTGTAGTCTGGCTGAGTTCGTGTAAAATCACGAAAACCAATCATTACTGAGCGGCACGGAGATTGCTGTGGCGTTAAATAGCTCGGAATGCTGCGAATCTGTTGCTCAACTCAAGTTGTGAGTAAGGTTTGCCACCTATGGAACGCGGATGCGGGCAGATGCGGCAGATAAAAACCGGATTCAGATTCGCGTAAATCCGGTTTTCCCGCAAAATCCGCGTTCTGCCAGGCGGTTCTTGCGGGTTTTAGTTCAGCCTCTACGGGCAAAGCAATTTCCATGCCGCTCAGTAATGAAAACCAATATAGGTTTATCAATTTTTATGAAAAGAACTTTGTTTCTGCTAATAGTCTGTTTAACTCTAGCACTCACCCTTTTTGCCCAAACCAGAACGACCCAGCCGATTGACCCCAAACGCGAGTCGCCCCGCGCCACCCTGACTACCTTTATCAACGCTTTTAAGCAGCCGCGCGTGGGCGTCACACCCGACCCCATTGAAGAGGCGGTAAAGTGTCTTGATTTGCGGGAAATCCCAGAGGAGTATCGCCAGGTCAAAGGGTTTGAACTGGCTTCGCAATTGTTGGAAATTATTGAGTCGGTAGAAAATTTTCACCTGGAAGATGTGCCGAGCACAACTGCCGGCGTGTCTTACAGTCTTTTCCGCTCGCAAACCGGCGAAGTGTTAATTGCCAGGCAACCGAACGGCGAATGGCTTTTCGCGCAGGAGACAGTGCGCGCGGCGCCTTTGCTCATGGTGGCGGTTGATAATGAGAGGAACAATTATGGCAGCGCAACTCTCACGCAAGCTGACAGCGTGGGAGCGCAAATTCGTGGATGGGTGCCAAATTCCTTAAAAAAGAGGACTTTGGGCCTGGAGCGTTGGCAATGGTTGGGCCTGTGTATTTTGTTGGTGTTGGGGATTTTGGTTGGAACAGTCGTGAAGACCGTCGTGACGTGGCTGCTCGGAAAGATTCTTCGCCGACGATACGAAGCTCTGACCGATGAAGACCTGAAAATTCTCAACGCGCCGCTTGGCTTGCTGGCCTTTGTCATTATCTTCCGCGCAGGCTTACGCGCTTTGGCTTTAACGCAAGGTTCCATCGGCTTTTTGCGGACAGTAATGTTTTTGCTAACCGCCTTTGCGATTATTTGGCTGATTTACCGCCTGGTTAATACGGTGGCTGCGAGGTTACAAGCCAAAGCCCTCGAAACCGAATCGCAAGCCGATGATTTGCTCGTTCCTTTTGTCAGTGTGATTGTCCGTATCGGCGTGGTTCTCGTCGGGTTGATAATCGTCGCCGAAAATTTGGACTTCAATGTCGCGGGTTTAATTGCCGGACTTGGCATCGGCGGCATTGCTATCGCTTTGGCTTCACAAGAAACCCTGAGCAACTTTTTCGGGTCGTTGGTTTTGATGATTGAGCGTCCGTTTATGGCCGATGACAGAGTAACGGTGGGCGGCGTGCAGGGCACGGTCAAAGAGGTGGGGATTCGCAGCACCAAAATCCAGACCTTTGATGATTCAATCGTAACCGTTCCCAATTCTAACGTCGTTAAAAATAATATCGTCAACGACGGGTTGCGCCATCATCGCAATTGGGTCGTGAAATTCTCGGTTCCCTACCAAAACGGGGCTGACAAAATCGAAGGCTTTTGTAAAAGTATCGAAGACATTATCAAACAAAGCAAGTTCTTGGACAATAAAGAGTTCAACCTGCACATCTTTGACGTGACGCCGCCAACAGTGGTTATCCGCGTGGAAATCAACTTTGCCGAAGACGCCTTTGAATTTGAACTGAATGCGCGGCAACAATTCATCATGGACGTGCTGCGTTTAGCCGACAAGTCGGAAATCGAATTAAAAGCGTCCAAATAGCGCGTCGCTAAGGCTGTTTTATTTTGCTCAGGGCTTCATAAGCGATGCGGGCGAGATATGGGTCAGTAGCCTTGAGCACGGCTTGCAAGGCGGGCGCGGCGGCAGGGTCGCCGATAGCACCGAGGGCGCGGGCGGCTTCGCGGCGCACGTCGTCGCCGGCTTTGGCGTCGGTCAGCGTGGCGGCTAAAACCGGCACGGCCTGGCGGCTGCCGATAAGCCCCAAGGCTTGCGCGGCGGCGCGGCGCAAGAAAGGGTTTTCCAATCCTTTGCGGCGTAAAACCAGGCCCGTAAAGCCGTCGGTTTGCGCCTTGCGCGTCAGCACTTGGGTTAATAAAGTGACGGCAGATTCATCTTTCAGCAAACCCAAACTGACAATCGCCGCGCCGCGCACGCCGGTCACTTTGTCGTTCGCCAGCGTTTCCAGCAAAGGCCGCACGGCGTTTTTGGAATGAGTTTCGCCCAGCGCGTAGGCGGCTTCTTCGCGGGGCAACTCGAATTTATCCTTGAGCAAAGGCGTCAAAGCGGCCACCGCTTCTTCCGGCGGCAACGACAGAATCGCCCGCGCCGCTGTTGCGCGGATGACGGGCGCAACATCGCCCAAGCCCGCCATCGCCAGCCGTGAGGCTTCGGGCCGGCGCAATGAGCCGAGCCACAAAACGGCGTCGCGGCGTTCCTCAAGGCTGCTGGAAGTCAGGCGTTCTTGTTGCCGTTTAAGTTCGCTTTCCAGCCAACCGTTCGTTTGACCCCACGCAGAAAAACAGAAAAAGGCTGCTAACAACAGCCCGCTCAGAAAAAGACGCATAAACCTTCTTGTCCTTAAAAAATCAATCAACCGACCATTGAGCCATCTAATTTGGCGATAGCCAGGTGCATCGTATCTACAATCAGTACCGCAATAGGCGGGTAAAAGAGCAGATTAGGACGCAACTGATGGTCAAACAACCCCGGAGTATAGGCCAGTATATTGTAATTCGTCTGAAGTTGCTCGCCCAAAAACAGACCGAACGCCACGCTAATCAACGCGCCTGCCAGCAAAAAGCCCCAAGCCGAAGCGCGGGAAAACGGTTTGCGAGGTTCTTCGTCGTTGATGATGGATTCGTGAATTTCGCCGTCGCGGTAGGTGTAACGCGCCAAAGCCTCGCGGATACGTCCGGCGAGATGCCAAAAACCGATGAGCGCGAGCGTGACGATAACGGCGCGGCCCGTCCAACCGAAACTAAGCCACAGGCGCGGCTTGAGCAGGGCCGCGAAGAAAGTGGACATAAAGAGCGCAACTGTTGTAAAGACGGCCTGTTGCATGGCGAAATTCTCGCGCCGTTCTTCTTCCAGCCAACGGTCAACGGCACGGTCAAGCCGCGTTTGCACGGAGATTACGCGCAAACGCCGCGCGTGCACATTGTTCGATTTCAAGACCGAACCGGCGACGCCGTTTAGGTGGCGGCTCATTTTTTCGTCGTAAGCGGCGCGTTCCTGTGAATCGCTCAGAGTGCGGTAAGCGGTGGTCAAAAGCGAAAACTCGCGGGCTGTTTCGGGCGATTGGCTGGCGTCCGGGTGATGCCTACGGGCCAAACGGCGATAGGCGGATTTGATTTCCGCCGCCGAAGCCTTGGGCTTGACACCTAAAATTTTGTAAAGGTCAACCATCGCGCTTAACAATATGGGAAAAGAAAGGGCCGTCCGCAGTTACGCCTTTTCCTTGACCGGGGCATAGGCTTCCGCCATGTTTGCGCACCCGACTTTGGCCTAGCCTTAGTTTGGTTTTGATACTCCGTCTAATGCGACTATCACTAACTTATTGTTCTCCAATCTGAGTACTGCAATTCCTGACGTGACAGAGCGAATTTCTTTTCCCTCAATAGTTACCGTTTCATAAGTCTTATCTGTCACTGTCGCGCTACTGCCATCTGGCTCAATTGTCACCTTATTATCTTGGCGATTAAATTTATAATCGCTGGATGCAATAAAGGCTTTCTTACCATTATCCCTATACTCCTCTCGCGTCATTGTTAAATGTTGAGTCGGGCCAAACCCTTCAATAGTAATGGATATTTTAGCGTCTTTTGCCATAAAGTCACAAATTCCATCCATGTCTTTATTTTGCGTCGCTCTATCTATCTCACTTAAAACATTAGCAACTTGTTGCTGTGTGATTTTCTTTTGCTCCGCAGCGCAGGCATTTAGCAAAAACGCCAAGATGAGAAATGTGGTTATCTTAGAAAGGCTATTCAGACGCATATATCATCCTTAAACATGAAGAATATGGCGAGCAAAAGCTGTGCCAATAAAAGATTATAGCACCAAGTCACGATATTTAGTGTAGGAAAATTTATCAAGGGTTTTAATCTCTATAAAGTTTTAAGACCTGGCAAACTCCAATCTGTGGACAATCTTGGCGCGGCAAGTTAATCTTTGGTGTGCCAGCTTTGCAATTGGCAAATTGAGGAGATTATTTGTGTATTCAGCCCAAATCACTCGCGCTAATCCGGCCTGTTTGTTGATGCTTATAGACCAATCGGGTTCAATGGCCGACCCGTGCGGCGGCGAGGCGAACCTGCGTAAAGCGGATTTCGTGGCCGATGTGGTCAACCATACCTTGCACGACCTGGTGATTCGTTGCACCAAGACCGAAGAAGTGCGCAATTATTACCACGTCGGCGTTATCGGCTACGGGCGGCGCGTCGGTTCGGCGTTAGGCGGCACGCTGGCGGGACGCGGTCTGGCCCCGATTGGCGACATCGCGGAGTATCCTTTGCGCGTGGAAACGCGACGCAAGCGCGTGCCGGACGGCGCGGGCGGCATGATTGAAGTGCCGGTGCGTTTCCCCGTCTGGATGCAGCCTTTGGCCGACGGCGGGACGCCCATGTGCCAAGCCTTCGAGATGGCGCGAAACCTTATCAGCGATTGGCTGCGCGACCATCCGCGCGGTTTTCCGCCAACCGTTTTACACCTCACCGACGGCGAATCCGGCGACGGCGACCCCAGCCCTATCGGTGGCGAAATCATGTCGCTCGGCACAGACGACGGCACGGCCTTGTTATTTAACTGTCACGTCTCTTCGCGCCGCGCCGCCAAAGTCGAATACCCGACGGAAACCTCGCTCTTGCCTGACCAATTTGCCAAGACGCTTTTCAACATTTCCAGCACATTGCCGGCGGGTTTTCTCAACGCGGCGCGACAATTGGGCGTAGCGGCAGATGACGGCGCGCGTGGTTTCGTCTTCAACGGCGACCCTTCATCTGTCGTGCAGTTCTACGAAATCGGCACCAGTCTGACCGGCATGGTCGGCGCGCAGCCGCACGTCTGGATGGAAGAACGGTAATGGGGGTTGGGGATTGGGGATTGGGGATTAGGGATTAGGGATTGGGGATTAGGGATTGGGGATTAGGGATTGGGGATTGGGGATTAGGGATTGGGGATTGGGGATTGGGGATTGGGGATTAGGGATTGGGGATTGGGGATTGGGGATTGGGGAACAATGGTTGGGAGATGGGGATTGGGGATTTTACCCAACCCCCAGCCCCCAACCCCTAACCCCTAACCCCTAACCCCTAACCCCTAACCCCTAACCCCCAACCCCCTTTAAGAATATGGAAGTTAAGGATTTTAGGGATTTGCGGGTTTGGCAGGCGGGGATGGATTTAGTGGAAAACGTCTATCGTCTGACGCAAGAATTTCCCAAGCAAGAGATTTACGGGTTGACCAGCCAGATGCGGCGGGCGGCGGTTTCCGTGCCTTCAAACATAGCTGAAGGCCACGCCCGCGAACACACCAAAGAATACCTGCATTTTCTGTCCATCGCGCAGGCTTCTCTGGCAGAATTAGCGACACAAATGGAAATCTCGGCGCGTCTCGCTTACATAACGCCAGAGCAACGCGACAAGATGAGAGCAGAAACGGATGGTTTGGTTAGACAACTTCACGCTCTCCGAAAAGCCTTGCGGCAGAAACTAACCCCTAACCCCTAACCCCTCTTGTATTTATGAAGATTCAGCTACGTTACCATCTTGCGCCCAAGCACGGCTGTCCGCCGGAGGAATGCGAAGACGCGCTCGGCCTAAACCTGGAGGCCCGCTGTTTCGCGGTGACTGACGGCGCGACGGAGGCTTTTGCGTCGGGACAATGGGCCAGGCATCTGGCGCACAAATGGGCGTTGTCGGAGGTGCGCCCCTTGGAGGCCCACGATTTTCGCGCCTGGGTTGCCGCGCAGGGCGGTATCTGGCACGACACTTGGAAAGAAAAACAGTTGCCCTGGTACGCCGAGGCCAAAGAGCGCGACGGCTCTTTCGCGGCTTTCGTCGGGTTGAAATTTGATGAAATTCCTCACCCGCGCTGGCACGCGCTGGCCCTGGGCGATTCTTGCCTGTTTCATCGCCGCGATGGTAAACTATTGCGCGCCTTACCTTTGGATGATGCGGATAAATTCACCGCCGCGCCGCAACTCGTAGCCTCACGGCCCGAATTGCACGAAGCCTCGTTTGCCACTACTGTCATGGCAAGCGGCGAATTTCAAGCCGGCGATGTTTTCTGGCTGGCTTCGGACGCTGTCGCCGCCTGGCTTTTACGCGCCTGGCGCGAACAAGACGAGGTAGCCGCGCGTTTAAGCGAAATGCTGCAAGAAAAACGCGGCGCGGAACTAAACGAATTGATTGAGCATCAAAGACAGGCCGGAAATATGCGCGACGACGATGTCGCTTTAGTGCGTCTCGAAGTGTTAGAACTTTAGTAGAAATGGAAAATGGAGAATGGAAAATGGAGAATAAGTAACTCATCTTACGCAGTTAAAACCTGGCTGCCAGTATTGACTTGGTTTTCGCGCTGAAAGCGCAGAGGAAATTAGCCGGTGGTGACAACCACCGGAAACGATGCCGGAAAAGGCTGTGCGCTCCGGCAGGAGCGCGGGAACAGCGGTTGTTCCCGCGTCCCTCGCGCACCGCTGACGCGCTGCGGTGGCTGCCTCCGGTGGTTACGCGGACGCTCCACCACCGGCT
>JAYVJN010000255.1:0-5024 GCA_043769325.1 Acidobacteriota bacterium | reverse complement strand
CAACGAAAGTTTTGGCGAAAGCATGGTCATGGCCTGACAAGAATAGCGCGAACAAAGGAAAATGGCGAAACGCCAAGAAGCCAGTAAGCAGTGGGCAGTTAAGAAGCCGCGTTGCGTTAACACAGGCGCGAACCGCCGCCGCCGTCGCGGTCTGCGCCAATGACGCGACCTTCGCGCTTCGCCAGTAGCAACATCTGTCTTTTTCTACTGCCTGGTGCCTACTGGCTTCAATGGCAGGTTTGCTTAAAAACTTCTTACCTGGCGCGTGAGACTGTCAATGAAAGCAGCGGGTGACATTTTTTTGACGTTTCTTGTCCTGGCAGGTATATTTCTTTCAAGCCGGCATCATAGAGGGCCTCGCCGCAGACGGCGCAGTTGCCAAAGATGCAATCCTAGAGGCCGCTAGACTATTATGCAACAAGCACTTAGTGGCTACTCAAGGGCACTCTTTTCGGACATTTAAGTTAAATAAAAATGCAAGTATTTCGCATTAGTTTATTAGCAATGCTTATCGGCCTGATTGTTTTAGTTACGCCGACAGAATTAATCACGGCGCAAACTCCCGCGCCTAAGAAACCGCCGCCAAGCGGGACGGGCGGAGTAACCACAGGTGAGGCCAAAGTCTATTCTTCACGGCGCACCGTTAACATCACCGACGCGAAAGTGCCGGTTGTCTTTGAGGATGTGACGGAGCAGACCGCTTTTAAGAATTTTCTACACCGTTCCGGCTCTGTCAACAAAGATTATATCGCCGATACGCCTTCGGGCGGCGTAGCGATTTTTGATTATGATAATGACGGGCGGCCCGACGTTTTTCTTGTTAACGGTTCCACCCGTGAGGCCCTCGACGGCAAAGAAAAGGGCCCTCAAGCTGCGTTGTTCCACAACTTGGGCAATTGGAAATTTGAGGATGTGACCGACAAAGCCGGCGTTGCCAATGAGCGTTGGGGCTTCGGCGTGGCGGTAGGCGATTACGACAATGACGGTTTCGCCGATTTCTATGTTGGCAACTTGGGCGTCTCACGGCTTTACCACAACAACGGAAACGGCACCTTTACCGATGTCGCGGAAAAACTCAACGTGGCGCGTAAAGGGTGGAGCACCGGCGCAACTTTTGGCGACTATGATATGGATGGCCGGCTTGATTTGTTTGTGCCGGGCTACCTTGAATGGGATTTCAACAATTTACCCCCAAACCCCTCCGATGTCGGCAAACCGGGTCAGGTCGCGGCCAATTTTTGTCAATTTCGCGGGCAACCGGTTATGTGCGGCCCGCGCGGCTTGAAAGGTATGAGCGATACGCTCTACCACCAACGGACGGATGGAAAATTTGAAGATGTCAGCGAAAAGGCCGGCGTTGCTGATAAAGATGGTTATTACGGTTTTTCGTCCGCTTTTATCCATGCCGATGATGATGATTTACTTGACCTTATCGTCATTAATGATTCTACCCCCAATCACCTTTACATCAACCAAGGCGACGGAACTTTTGCGGATGATAGCTATGTGTCCGGCGTAGCGGTCAACGAAAACGGACGCGAACAGGCCGGCATGGGCCTCGGTATCGCTGATTATGACAACGATGGGCGGGTGGATTTTTATGTCACCAACTTCTCAGACGACTCCAACACACTCTATCGCAACGACGGCGAGGGCAACTTTATTGACGTGACCTTTCAGGCCGGACATGGCGAAGTGACGATTCCGTTCTTAGGGTGGGGCGCATCCTTTCTGGACTACGATAACGACGGTTGGCAGGATGTGTTTGTCGCCAACGGCCACGTTTACCCGACGGTAGATAAATTTCAGTGGGGCACCAGTTTTGCGCAGCAACCACTTTTATTCCGCAATTTAACTAATGGCAAGTTTGAGCGCGTAGGGGCCGCGCCAGGCAGTGGGTTGGCGCGCGCTTGGGCCGCGCGAGGGTTAAGCGTCGGCGATTTAGACAGTGACGGACGCCTTGATGCGGTGCTAAATGTCCTGGATGGGCACCCCGTTGTGTTGCGTAATGTGGCTCAGAACAAAAGCCATTGGCTCGGCGTCAAACTGGTTGGCGACCCGAAACGCAAGACTCCAAAAGATGCGTTGGGCGCAACGGTTTGGCTGACAAGCGGCAAAATACGGCAACGCGCAGACCTTTTCAGCGGGGCCAGCTATGCTTCAAACAATGAGACGATTCTGCATTTTGGACTTGGCAACGCAGTTAAAGTGGATAACCTCGAAGTTCGCTGGCCCAACGGCACGCGCGAAACCTTTGTCGTAGATGCGCTTGACCGCGTTTTGACTATTGCGCAAGGCAAGGGCAAGGTTAGAGTTACGCCTTGAGGCGTGAGTTTTACGCCGCCCTTCACGCCTCAAGGCGTAACTCTAAACGCCGGGAAGCCAGTAGGCAGTAGAAAAAGAGAAATGCTGCTACTGGCGAAGCGCGAAGGTCGCGTCAGTGGCGCAGACCGCGACGGCGGCGGCGGTTCGCGCCTGTGTTAGGGCAACGCGGCTTCTTACTGCCGGCTGCCTGCTGCCGCGTTGCGGCCTTAATAATTCGCTTAACTGCTTAATTTCTCCGCGTTTTGAATCTTGGGTCAATCTCGACAGCTTGCCGGAAGTGTTTTTCGGCCAGTATGTTCATACCGATATTTTGCAAACGGAGGCCCACCATCCAATGAAAATAAGGATCCGCCGGAGTAGCTCTGTCGGCTTGGGTTTCGTAAGCGGTTGCCGCTTCCGGCTTGCCCACTGACAAGATAGCGCCAGCCAGAAAATTATTCGCTAAAACCAGATTTTGGTTCTGTTTAACGGCTTCGCTCCAAGCTGTCACAGCCTCTGGCTTGCGGCCCAGTTGCCACAGTGATTCGCCTCTTTCCTCCCAGCAAATAATCAGGTCGGGCCGCTCCGTCAAAGCCAGTTTAAGACTCGCCAACGCAAGTTCGTAACGTCCTAAACGGTTCAGAATCGCGCCCTGGTAATAGAAGCTCAACGCTTTGGCTTGACCGTCTTGGCTGTTGGCGGCCCGGCCCAGCAACTCGACGGCTTGTTCCGTGTTGCCGGAGAGATATTCAAACCATGCGAGTTTTGGTAACGCAGTGCTATTCGTGAACAAACCCAGGTGCCGGGCCGCGACCAGATGCCGTTTACCTTCGTCAATACTCTGTCGCTCAAGCGGACTGAGCCAGGGAGCGGGGTTTTTCTGCGCCAGCGCGAGTTCGTCGGGAATCTGTAAGCTCTCAAACGCGCGCGTACCCGCCCGTTCGTGATACCGCACCCAACCGCTATGCGCGTTCAAGCCAATCCACAGCAGAGCGAAACCTAAGAACACCCACCCCGCCTTTCGTAAACGGCCCGCCGCCTTCAAGGTAAAACGGTAGAAAGACAGGTCTTGGGAACGGAGTAAACGCCAGGTTCTCAGCGCGAGAAACGTCGTGATTGCCGCAACACCCAACGCCATTAGCATAGGAACGAGTTGATAGACATCCCAGACAGCCAGGAGGCTGGCGAGAAAAATTATCGCACCGGCGAGTTCTTCGGGCCAGGTCAGCGAATAGTTCTGCTTTATTGTCTGGGCCACGCCGAGGGCCGGTTTGCCAAAGCCAAAGTACAGCGCGTCGTTTGGGCAGACACTCACGCAATCCATACATTTCATGCAGCCGGGATTGACCACCATGCCGTATTGCTTCACCTCCGCGTGAACCAGCACGTTGGAAGTGCAAGTGGCGGTGCAGTGGCCGCACTGGTTACAGGCGTCAGTGACGCGAATCTTGCCGGGCGCAAGTTTATCGGCCACACCGAAGAACCCGCCGTAAGGACAGCCATATGTGCAGAAACCCTTCTGGCCTAAGAAATAGACGGTCATAAACCCGCAAATAAAGAGAAAAGGAATTGCTACGGCAAGCGGGGGAAACGTGGCCCAAAATTCGTTGGTCACTAAATGGTTGGTAAATTGGGGAATGAGCGGTTCGTTGGGCGGCGCGTAGAAGAGGCGGCTGGCGGTGGGCCAGACGAACATATAAAGCGCGCCAAGCAGCGGCACAAAGACCAGTAGGCGCGAGCGAAATGGTTTTGGCGTGAGACCAAATTTCTTTAGCAGCCAAGCGCAGAAATCTTGCAGGGCGAGGATATGGCAGCCCCAGCCGCAGACGAAACGCCCGAATATCAGTGTTGCCAATAACGCCAACGCGAAAAAGATGAACCCCGCGTTAACCGCGCCGTTCTGGAGCGTAAACATTGTCTCAGAAGGCTCAATCGGCGAAATAGTCCGGCCCATGATTAGCCACTGGATGATGTGGACAATCATCAGCGCATTAACGCTAAAGAGAACAATCGCCCGCCAACGGCTGGTCGTTGATTCCTTAACCTGTCTTTCCTTTGCCGGAGAGGTTTTTAGAATCGGGAGTGCCAGTGACCTCCCTTTTTTCATTTTTTGACTTTCACAACCACTTTTCATAACAAATAACGTCGCCAACTTAAAACTACACCCTATTTGATTTGATTAAATCACCCGAAACAGTGTAAAAGTAAAGGTCGCATTTGGGTAGCCCACACACATTACAGTTGATCATTTCGTAAACCAAGGAGTTGGATTCTGAAGTTATGTTGAAATTAATGTTCGTTTCTTTACTGTCGTTCTTACTATCCTTTGGCGAAAGCAAGGTTAATCTATTACCCGAGCTCGAGCCGACTAATACACAAAGCAACACCGGCACTCTTAAAAAGATGCTTGCCACGAACGGTAGCGTGACGTTGGAGCTTGACTTCAACCGAGCCGATTTCGGAGCAAAACAGAAGAGTCCGGGACAGTTACGTTTTGCTCTTGAGGCTGACTCGTTTTTCACTCTCTTGGTCTTTAACGACGAACTACGCGGCCCATTGCCGGGTTCCATGAAACTCCGGCCCAAAGATTTTGCCGTTCTGCCGGCTAAAATGGGCGAGTCATACCAACATCTCGTCTTGGAAAGTTTGGCGTGGGGCGGGCAGTATGATTTGGCCGTGCGCGATGGAAATTCGGGTTTCACCTTCTTTAACATCGAAGG
>JAYVJN010000254.1:0-3761 GCA_043769325.1 Acidobacteriota bacterium | reverse complement strand
TTGACGGTTAATTTAGACGTGCAGTTTTACGGCGACGACCTGATGGGCTACAACACTGTCGCCGAAATTCCCGGCAGCGACAAAGCCGACGAACTCGTCATGCTCGGCGGGCATATGGATTCGTGGCACGGCGGCACGGGCGCGACCGACAACGGCGCGGGCGTCTCCGTCTGTATGGAAGCCGTGCGAATTTTGCAGACGTTGGGTTTGAAACCACGCCGCACAATTCGCATCGCTCTGTGGAGCGGCGAAGAGCAAGGACTCCTGGGTTCACGCGCTTACGTTGCCCAACACTTAGGCAAAGTTGAAACCGTGCCGGGGGCCGACCCCAATGCCGCGTTGCTTGGCGGCGGTGGCCCGCGTACTATTTTACCTGGCGCGGAGTACGATAAAATCTCCGCTTACTTCAATTTAGACAACGGCACAGGCAAAGTGCGCGGCGTCTATATGGAGGGCAACGAAGGCGTGCGCCCCATTTTCCGCAAATGGCTGGAACCATTCCGCGAGATGGGCGCGTCCACCCTCACCGCCGACCCGACCAGCGGCACCGACCACCAATCCTTTGACGGCATCGGCATCCCCGGTTTCCAGTTCATCCAGGACGAAATTGAGTATGACACCCGCACGCACCACTCCAACATGGACGTGTATGACCGTATCCAGGCCGACGACATGAAGCAAGCCGCCACCATCATGGCCGCTTTTATCTACAACGCCGCCATGATGGACGATAAACTTCCGCGTAAACAAACTAACGTCAAGCGGTAACTACTGACCATACACAAAATAAGGGCGCGGCAAGTAATACCTGCCGCGCCCTGTTTCATTCAGCGCGGAGCGTAATTGTCCACTGTCAACTATCCCTTGTCCACTGATTAGCGAAAACAGTGAACAAGGGATAGTTGACAAGGCACAGTTGGCCTGTCCTCAACGGCATTGGGGTTATTCGCCGCCGCCTTTGACCACATACTCAACCATATAACGGCGCAGTTTGTCGCGGTTGGCCTTGAAATAGGCGGGATAGTCCTGCACGATGCCTTCATCAGGCCGCGCCAGTAAAATGTACGCTTCCAGCAAGCCGGCGTCGTAGAGTTTGACCAGACGCGCCAACGACGGGTCAAGCTGTTTAGGTTTATTCTTGGTTTCGCGCAAGATTTGAATGGTTTTGTTAAGCGCGCCCACTTCTTCGGCCAGGCTATGGCGGTATGTTTTCTCGTTTGGATAGGCTTTTTTGAATTTGCCGCTTAGTTGACCATCCTTTTCGGTTTGCCATTCTGCGCGGGCCAGGCCGTAAAAAAACCATACGGAAGAACCGTCATCATCCTTACCGCTAATGCCTTGAACTATATCAACTTCCCCTTTTTTGCCGGATGAGACATTAACCGGAATTTTGATGTCGGGATGCCCTAATTGCACGCCGGCGATTTGCCCCCATTGCACCAAGCCATTGCGAGCCAGGTTATTATATGGCGCACAAATAAAGGCTTCGACGTAGCGGTCACGGGCCTGTTCGATTTTGCGTTGGCGCATCAAGGGCGTGGCGGAATAGCGATAGGCCGTCTCGCGGTCGGGGTTGATTTTGATGGCCTTTTGATACCACTCCTCGGCTTTGGCGAAATCGCCCGTTTGCAGGTAAACGTCGCCGGAAAAGAGTGCGCCTTCGTAAATTTGGGGGTCTAGCTGGAGGGCTTTCTCGTAAGATTTCAGGGCCTCTTCCATTTTGCCGGCGGCAAAGGCGGCCTCGCCCGCTTTCATAGCTTGGTGGGCTTCTTCGTTTTCGGAAAAGCGGCTGCCTTTAGGGTCACTGCCGTCAGGCGGGATGATTGACAGAAAACTGTCCAGCAAAACATCTTCCACGCCCAGTCTTTTTGCCTTTTCCAGGGCGCGGCGGGCGCGCACACGCTCTTGCTTGCGCGTTTCGCCTTTGAGTGTTTCGGCCCTCACATACAAGGCAATACCTAGGTAAAATTGAGTCTTTCCGTCGTCCGGTTCGGCGGCAGCGATTTTCTCCAGCACCGGCACGGCTTCGACATAGTTTTTCTGCTCAATCAACGCACCGGCGCGTTGCTTGAGGCTACTTATATCGTCCCCTTGCGCGGCAACGCGAAACGGAACCGCGCAGAGCAAAATCATAACCAACAGGCTGCCAAGCCCAAGAAATTTGTTGCGTAAATTGCGCATAACTTTTACTCCTGACTTATGGTTAGGTCTGACGTGTGGACTTTTCCCCACGCCTGGACTTGATTAGGGGAATGGAATGTATTGTAAACGGTAAACCGGAGCCTTCGTCAAACTCACAAGCGGCAGAGACCCCGATTTCGGCGATTTGTTCCGGCGTGTCTAATTGGTCGTAAACGGCGTACATCGCGCCGAGGGCAAAACTGCGCCCGGAACCAAGCGCCCAGAATCGCTCATAGGCAAAGATTTCGCGCCAGGTGTCAATTTCAAAAATGCCGTGTTGGTTGGCGACGAGTGTGTGGATTTGGCTTGATTCGTAAGCCGGCCCCTCGCTGTCATCGGAAGTGTTAATGAAATACTCATCTTTGAGAATCGGGTGCAACTTGCGGCAAGTCTCAAAAATATCGTCAAGCCCATTAAAAGACAGCAACTTCGGGTAATTGCGCACCAAACTGCGTAACACATTATTGTGGGCCGAACTGCCAACGATACCGACAAATGAATTGCCACAGGGCTGGATTTTACCCCAATTTTGCAGATATTTGCCGTTGGCCTGGGTGTTGCCAAAGGATGTTACGGAATCGGCGGCGATAACCGCGCGGCCCGCTTTTTTGACGACGACAATGGTGGACATAAGGCGAGAATCTCTTTCTGTAATAAATGAAAATCGTGTAAGAATACCACAAAGGCTTTCCATCTGTTCCCCCTCAGATTAGAATCAAACTGCGAAATAATACGAAAGCCTCGGGCCGTGCGCATTCGCGGAAGACTATGTTAAAGGCAGAAAGAGTGAGAGAAGCGCGGGAAACCGCCGCCGCGCAATCCTCCATCGGAGTTCCCTTGCGGAATTTGGGGGTGACGTTTGCCTTGACGCTCTTTGCGTTATGGGCGGCGGGTGCTTGGCGCGGGGTGGTAGGCTATGAAATGCTCATCGTGGCAATGGGTTGGCCGCACGTTTTGTTAGGGTTTGTATTTTTTCTGGGCCGGGTCGTGCGCGGAGAGACAGGCGCGCGGGCGCGGTTCGCGGTGTTGTCACTGGCGACGTTAGTTTGGTGGGGTGCGCATTACGCTTGGGGCGTGGCGGCGTTGATTTACGTCTATTTTCTCTACCACGCCTTCCGCGACGAGGTTTTCGTCTATCTCACCACGCGGGCGCGACATCGCGGGCCGGTGGCCAACGTCTATGCGCACTCCGGCGTTATCCCTTTGTTATTATTGCTTTTAGCCATTTCACAGCCTTCTGATTACCGCCAGGATTTGCGGCGCGTGGAACTAGCGACGGCGCAGACAAATGTGAATGGCTGGACGCTTTTTCAGTTTCGGCCCGTGCCTGATTCGCGCGGTCACGAATTTTATTTTAACCTGCAAGCCCCGCACACAGCGGGCGCAAACGGCTTGACGGTCAATGGTTTACGCGGCGATGGTGCGAGTGCGGTGCGCGTCAATGATAAAATCTGGCCGGGAGTGACAAGTTTAGATTTCGCGGCGCAATATGCCGGACAGACCGCGCCGCCGGTAATAAACGCGCCATTCGTAAACGTCGGCTTGCTCGGCGGGCATCGCGTGGGCCAGACCTTTACGGC
>JAYVJN010000253.1:0-7820 GCA_043769325.1 Acidobacteriota bacterium | reverse complement strand
GCGTTGTCTGGTGTGTGCTACGCCCTTGACTAAGTGCGCGCCTTCCGCAGCCGGGATTACGTCGCAAAACTTTTGCTGACCTGCTTAAATGTTGTCTTTATATGAACCCAGTCGTCAAGCCTAACGCGCCGCCAAGCGGGAAATTCCCCGCGCTTTTTGCCGAACTTTTACGCAGTCGTGGCGTTTTGCGCGGCCTGGCGGCGTTGGCGGGCGCGCAAATCGGCTTGGTCGCGTGGGGGCTGCCGACGTTGCCGTGTCCTTTGCGGCACGGCTTGGGCATCGCGTGTCCCGGTTGCGGCATGACGCGGGCGGTTATCGCTTGGTTGCGCGGCGATTGGGTTAATTCACTGCAACTACACGCTTTCGCGCCGCTCGTCGTCGCTGCGTTAGCCTTGTTGTTAGTGGCCGCCGTCGCGCCTTTGCGGGCCAATCGCCGGTTGGCGGCGTTGGTCGAAAGCGTTGAACGAAAGAGCGGGTTGACGCTGTTGTTGGCCGTCGCCTTTTTCGCTTATTGGTTGGCGCGTCTGCTTTTATTTCCCGCCAGCCTCGCGCTTGTGCTAAACAGTTAGCCGCGCTGCCAATTCGTTGACAATCTGCGGCGCGGCTTTTAATTCCGGCGCGAACCGGCGCAGCAAAGCCAACGCGCCGCCGACGTAAAGGTCTTGTCTCTCTTCAATTTCCGGCGCGAAATCTGCCGGCGCGTCCAGCAAACTCGCCAGACTGCCGTACAGCACCAAGAAAACCGCGTCGCGTTCCGGCAAGTTCGGGTTGAACCCACGCAAGGTGGCGCGATCACGATATAAATCTTCGCAGATGCGGCGCAGTTGCGTTTCCGTCATCAGCGGCCCTTTGAAACGCGGTAATACGGGTAACAGTCAATTACCGCATCGCGCATAAAACGGCCTTTGGAACTCGCCTCAAGCAACTCGTCATAGACCTCTTGCGGCACTTCTTCGTAGCAATAAACGCCGCCGGTATTGAACCAGACTTCTAATTCTTGTTTGTCGGCGTCATATTTCACGGCGCGTATCATGCTCGAATCAACTTCGACTAATTTTCCCATAGTTTTCACCTGCTCACGAATTTATTGCCGCGCAGCCAAAACCGCCAGGGCTTGTCCACAAAATCGCCGGCGTAGTCAATGCCGATGCGCGGGCCGGCGGCGATTTCTGCGGGCGTGACGGCGCGGCCTTGTTCCAGCCAAACCCTTTCGCCGCCCAAATCCGCGCCGTTGTGCGAACGGTCTAAACCCAACGCCAAACACAATTTGCCCGGCCCGCTCGTCCAATTTTTCAAGGGTTGGCGGGGCCGTCGTTCCTGCATAATTTCGCCGCCTTCGTCCGGTTCGAGGGCGCGAATCAAGATGGCGTGCGGCGTGTCCGGCGGCCCGGTGACGACGTTGAACTGATAATACATTCCGTAGATGAAAAAGACGTAAACCGCGCCGGCGGGGCCGTACATAATTTCGGTGCGGGCCGTGCGGCGTCCGTTCCAGGCGTGCGAGGCGCGGTCTGCGGGGCCGAGATAGGCTTCCAGTTCCACGATATAGCCGGACACGCGCACGCCTTCGGGCGTTGGCGCAACCAGCCGCGTGCCTAACAAATCACGGGCCAGTTGCAGCGTGTCGTTTTGCGCGTAAAATTCGCGGGGCAATTTCGCCATTGGGTTATATTTAACCACGAAGGCCACAAAGAACACGAAGGCCGGAGAGAAGAATTTAAGGCCAGGAAGCGGGCGGCAAACTGTAAACTGTCCACTATCAACTGTAAACTGAATTTCATTAAACTCAGTTTACAGTTGGTCGTCCGGTTAAGCCGCGACGGGTAGGCTATCAGTTTTCAAAACCGGCAACTTGGTGGCGTTGGCGGCGCGGGCGTGTTGTTCCATGTTAAGGACTTGGAAGTTTTTCGAGAGATACGAGAGGGCGTCGCTGATGGTTTTCAGCTTATTGCTGAAGGGCTGATTCATGGCCGGAAAGAAGGCGAGTTCGGGTTGATTATCGTCTGCGCCCATAAAGTCCAGCGGGTGCAGCAAAATCGAGGGCTGTGCGCCAGTTAGACGGCACAGCGCGAGCGAAAACTGAAAATAACGCACCGCCAGCGCGGGAGAAAAAGCCGCCAAATAAAGGACGTAACTGATGTGGATAGGAACTTTGAAGATAGGCATCGTAGTTACAGGGATTTCCAGCAACGCGCCCTCCTCCAATTGCCAACGATAGGGTTTGAGCGGGCGCAAGCCTTCACTCATCTTGCCGAAAAGTTGTTTGCGCTGCGCCTTTTCTTCGGGCGTCAGCTTCGTGGTCATAAAATAATAGGCGCGGGCCAACGGGCCTAAGAACGAGGGAAAAGTTGAAGCGTCATACTCATAACCGCGCCTTTTGAGCGTGCGTAAAACGGCGGGCGAAAGACTGTAACCGGGGCCGCGAAAACCGCGTGGGCGTTGGCCTGTGGCGGCTTCGATAACCTCTTCGGCGCGGGTCAGTTCGTCCTCGATTTGTTGTTCTGAATAGAGATGCAGCCAGGGTTCGTGGTGAAAGGAATGGTTGCCGATTTCGTGGCCGGCGGCGGCGATGGACGACAGCGCGGCGCGGTTTTTTTCCAGCGCAGCGTCTTGCCCGACGATGAAAAAGGTTATCGTCAAACTGCGTTCGGCCATAAATTGCAACGCGCGCGGGACAACGATGTCCAGATACGAGGGAAACGTCTCCCAACCGGCGTCGCCGTGCGTTTTCATGTACGACCATTTGTTGTCGAGGTCCAGCGAGAGGCTGGCAAGTGGTTTGTTCATAGAGGTTGGTTAGGGGTTGGGGGTTGGGACTGTTCCCCAATCCCCAACCCCTCAGTTCACATTGGTTTGCAGCGTGCCGCGCAGGTTCAGATTTTCAAACTGCAAATTTTTATCAGGCTGCGGGTTGCGTTGTAAGTTACGGTAAATTCTGAGTTTCATGCCGCGAAAGCCTTGAAAGTTGCTGTCCACCGCAATCTCTTTTTCCAGGCGGAAGCGTTCGGGATGGGCCGCGATGATTTCGCGGATGCGGCCCTCGACGGCGGCGCGGGCCAGCCCCGAAGCCGCGAAGGGTTCGCCTTGCGTCGGCGTTTCGATAATCAAGAGGGCCGGGTCGTAACGGTAAAGCGTCGCCAGCATTTGCGGTTCGCTAACCAATTCGCGGGAACCGATGGCACTGGCGTTAAAGTCATTGAACAGTAACTTATCGGCGCGTAAAGTCCACAGGCGGCGCGGCGGGTCGTGGTGGCGTAACTGGTAAATCAGATTGCCATTAAGCCGCCCGGAGAAAAAACAGAACGGCGTATCTTGCGTGTTTGCTATGACATAACTTGCGGCTTCGGCGTAACCCCGCACATACAAAGACGCGCCCGGCAGCCCTGCGCGAAGCGTCAAGATTAACACGATTGCCAGCAAAGGCGCGTAAAATTTTGGTTGTTTCAGGGTTTGCGCCAGCGTCCAGAGCGCGTGCGCCGCGAAAAAAGCCCAGGCCGGCAGCCAGTAAATGGCGTGGCGTTCGTCCAGTTCGCTGATGAGCGTGAAAGTTACATAAACCACGCCGGCAATGGCTAAATAAGGCCACGCGGCGGGCCGCTGCGATTTGCGGAAACTCAAACCAAGACCCAAAAGCGCGGGAATAAATAAAGCCCAGCCGAGAAAATTACGCGGCAGGGCTTTGAGATAATAGGCCCCACGCGCCCACGAAAAAGTCGCGGGGTTGCCGTATAATTCCGTCTGTGAGGCTTGCTTAAAGTGTAGCCAGCCAATGTATTTAGCGGTTACGGCGTAAGCGGGCGTCAATAAAACCACCGCCGCCACTGCCGCCAGCCAGACTTCGCGCCGCCGTAAAATATCCCAACGCCCTTTTGACGCCAACAGTAAGCCAAACAAAGGCAACAGATAGACGGCGTCAAAGCGCGTCAGGGCCGCGAGAGCCGCCAAAATTGCGGCGAGAAAAATGTCGCGCCGGCGGTCTTCGTTCAGATAACGCCAAAAGTGGAAAGTCGCCGCTAACGCCAACGCCAGCGTCGGCATCTCCAGCATAACGTGACGCGAATACTTGAAACTCATCGGGGCCAGGCCAAAGAGCAAGACGGCCCCCAATGCTTGCGGCGCATCGTGCGTAAGTCGCACGAAACGATAGACATAAACGCACGCCAGGGCCGCGAACAAGCCCACCGCGAGTTGTCCGACGACGATTGATGTGCCAAAAACGGACATCAACAGGCCCGCCACCAGATAGAAAAACGGCGGCCAGATGAGCAACCCCAAAGCCGGATACTGCAAATAATAACGCACCGTCCAGCCGGCTAAATCGGTCAGCGGGCGTTCGCGCAGCAAATCGCGGAAATAGACGCCGGTTAAAAGATGGCGCGTTTCGTCATTGTTGAAAAAAGGCTCGCTTGTTTGCCAGGTCAGCAACTGCACGGCGCACAGCAATAGCAACGCGCCCGCCAGCAATAAGCGTTCACGGGATAGGTTTTGGTTGGTAACTAGCGGCGTGTTCATCTGGTGTGACGACCAAGATTAGCGGGAAATTCGCCCGCGCTTCGTCTAGTGTAGGGTAAGTTGCCGCCTGACTGCAACTTTTTCGCGGATTTTTACGGTTGGCAAATTACCCTATAACTGCGTAAACTGCCACCCGATGCTGCGTTTTTCGCGTAAACAATGGCTGGGCGGTTTCGGTTTGCTGCTCTTAGTTTGGCTGACGGTTTTAGTCCGGCTTATTTTGCAGACACCATGAGCCAACTTTCTGCACCACCTGTAATTGCCGTTATGGGCCCTACTGCGTCGGGCAAAAGTGAGCTGGGCCTGGGGCTGGCCCTGCGTTTGGGCGGCGAAATTATCAACTGCGACTCGGTGCAGGTTTATCAGGGCGTCGAAATCGCCACCGCCAAAGTGCCACTGGCGGAAAGGCGCGGCGTGCCGCACCATTTACTGGATTTTGTGCCGCCGGAGCAGACTTTTACCGCGCAAGAATGGGCGCGCGCCGCCACAGAAACAATCGCCGACATTGAGGCGCGAGGCCGTGTGGCGTTACTTGTCGGCGGCACGGGCTTTTATTTACGCGCCCTACGGCAACCGTTTTTTGCCAGTCCACCAACGGACGAAACTTTGCGCCGACGCCTGGCCGCGCTTCGTGAAAAACACGGCCCGGAATATCTGCACCGGATGTTACAGCGTTTAGACGCGCCCGCTGCCGCGCGTCTGTTTCCGCGTGATTGGTCTCGCGCGCAACGTGCGCTGGAAGTATTTTTCCAGACCAAAGAAACACTCTCGGCCCAAGCCGCAGAGAGGCCCGCGCCGCCCGAATGCGCCGCGCGTCTGCGTATTTTGGCCTTAAACCCGCCGCGCGATTTACTCTACGAACGCATCAACCGCCGCGCCGCGCAGCATTTCGCCGCCGGTTTAGTTGAGGAAGTGCAAGATTTACTGGGACAAGGCGTGCCGGCAAACAGCAACGCACTCGGCGCGCACGGTTATCGTCGCGTCGTCGAATACCTGCGCGGGACGCGCACCTGGGAAAGCGCGTTGGCACAGACGCAAACCGACGTGCGGCACTACGCCAAACGCCAATTCACCTGGTTTCGCCGCGAACCTGGGGTGGAATGGCTGGACGGCTTCGGCGAAGAACCGGCAACATTGGCAGCAGCTCTCAAACGGCTCGGCGAAAGTTAGCAAAACCGGAACACCTAGCCCGCCCTGCCGATGATTTTAGGCGCAGCAAAGAAATCTTTGTTATGATGCAACTGAATATCAGTTTAGCGCATTCCAACAGAGCAGTTTACCCTTCTCATTGGGGTTTTAGGAAAGTGGTCGCAAATATGAAAAATAACATTTCGCAGCATTTTACCGGCATTGTGGCCGGCCTGTTAATTTGCCTGGCGTGTAGTTTGCCGGCTTTGGCGCAACGCCAGGGCGCAACTGCCAAACCGACGGCTGCCGCAGCCGCGCAGTTTGTCGCTGACGCCGAGAAACGGCTGGCGACTTTGGCCTTAAAGGGCAGCCAGGCCAGTTGGGTGCAAGCCAATTTCATCACCTACGACACGGAAAATCTGGCCGCCGCCGCCAATGATGAAGCTACCGCTCTCAGCACGCGGCTGGCGATTGATTCGCACCGTTTCGACGGCCTCGCACTGCCTTACGATGTGCGGCGCAAACTATTCTTGTTGCAAAACGGCATCGTTATCCCCGCGCCAAAAAACGACGCCGAGCGCGGCGAACTGACCAAAATCGCCGTCTCGATGGAAGGCGATTACGGGCGCGGCAAACTCTGTCCGCCCGACGAAGGCGGTAAGTGTTACGACCTCGGCGATTTTGAGAAAGTGCTGGCAGAAAGCCAAGACCCGGCCCAACTGAAAAAAGCCTGGCTGGGTTGGCACACCGTCTCGCCGCCCTATCGCCAACGCTATCAACGTTTTGTCGAACTCGCCAATAAGGGCGCGCGCGAACTCGGCTACAAGGACACCGGCGAACTCTGGCGTTCCAGCTACGACATGAAGCCCGACGAATTCGCCGCCGAAATGGAGCGTTTGTGGCAACAGGTAAAACCCCTCTACGACGCGCTTTATACCTATACGCGGGCAAACCTCGTGAAAAAATACGGCCCGTCGGTGGTTCCACCTAACGGCCCCATCCCGGCCCACTTGTTGGGCAATATGTGGAGCCAGGAATGGTCAAATATTTACCCTTTGCTTGCGCCGGCTAACGCCGCCGGCCCGGGGTTTGACCTCACGAAAATTCTGCAAGAGCGTAAAACGGACGCTAAACAGATGGTGCGGCATGGCGAAAATTTCTTTGTTTCGTTGGGGATGCAGAAACTTCCCGAAACTTTTTGGGAGCGTTCGTTGTTTACCAAACCACAAGACCGCGATGTGGTTTGTCACGCCAGCGCGTGGGACATAGACTCGAAAAACGACGTTCGCATTAAGATGTGCATCGAAATCAACGCCATTGATTTCACCACTATCCACCACGAATTGGGCCACAATTATTACCAATTGGCTTACCAAAACCAGCCGTTTCTCTATCAGGACAGCGCGAACGACGGTTTCCACGAAGCCATCGGCGACACCATCGCGCTTTCGGTCACGCCCGAATATCTGAAACAACTCGGTTTCATCAACCAATCGCCGCCCGCTGACGCCGACACCGCTTTGCTCATGCAACGCGCCCTCGACAAAGTTTCGTTTCTGCCGTTCGGCTATCTCGTGGACAAATGGCGTTGGGACGTTTTTTCCGGCAAAACTAAGCCTGCCGATTACAACAAAGCCTGGTGGGAACTGCGCGCCAAATACCAGGGTATCGCGCCGCCGGAAGCGCGTAGTGAACAGGATTTCGACGCCGGCGCGAAGTACCACGTCGCCAGCAACACGCCATATGCGCGTTACTTCTTAGCCACTATTCTGCAATACCAATTCCACCGCGCCCTGTGTCGCCAGGCCGGTTTCACCGGGCCGCTCCACCTTTGTTCGGTTTACAACAACAAAGTGGTGGGCGCGAATTTGCAGAAAATGTTGGCGATGGGCAAAAGCCGCCCCTGGCCCGAAGCCCTCAAAGCACTCACCGGCGAAGACAAAATGGACGCCACCGCCATTATTGACTATTTTGCCCCACTCAAACGCTGGCTCGACGAGCAAAACAAGGGAGTCCCGCAAAGGTAGCGCATTAAAGCGTTTAACGCGCAGACACAAAGACAAGGCCGCAACGCGGCAGCCGGCAGCAGACAGTAAGAAGCCGCGTTGCGCTAACACAGCCAGAACCGCCGCCGCCGTCCTGTCTCTGCCAATGACTTTCCGGCGGGGTCGCCAGTAGCA
>JAYVJN010000252.1:0-3907 GCA_043769325.1 Acidobacteriota bacterium | reverse complement strand
CATCCGCGTCCTTCTCGTAGATGATTTGTTGCGCGACGAAAACGACCTGTCGGAAACCGCCTTCCGCGAGTGGGGCAAAGCGGTGACGACGGAACTGCGCCGCGAACGCTATATCGCGGGCCTGGCGATGGAAAATATCCGCCGCAACGTCGAACGCCTGGTGCGCCGGCCCGAAGCGGAAACCGTCCACCTTTCGGAAACCGCCGAAGCTGCGGAGCGTTTCCAACCGCAAGCCATCGTTTTGAGCGGCACTCTGCGTGATTTCGATTATTACCACCCCGACATGATTGAGGGTTTCAACGCCTTTATCCGCGAGACGAAAATTCCCGTTCTGGCGATTTGCGGCGGGCATCAACTCGTCGGCCAATGCTTCGGCGCGCGCATCGTCACGCTTGATAACCAAGAACCGCACATCAAACGCACGGGCCGCGTCAACGAATACCAATACCGTTTTATCCGCCTTACCGACCCCGCCGACCCCATTTTCGACGGCATCAACGACGCCGAATCCGGCATCTGGCAGGATTACACGAAAGAGGAAAACATCCTCCGCGTCTGGCAAAATCACGGCCTCCAACTAGACCGCGTGCCCGCCGGCTTCAAACTGCTCGGCACATCCTACCTCTGCAAAAATCAAATGATGGTCAAACATAACGAGGGCCAGCTAATCTACGCCGTCCAATTCCACCTCGAAAAATCCTTTGAGGACTGGAACAAAAACCACACCCGTTGGGAACATCAAAACGAATCCCGCGATGGCCGCATCCTCTTTGAAAACTTCATGGAACTGGCCCTGGCGCACCAAACAAAAGCGGCCTGAGTTTTCCTTTACTCAAGCCGCCGCCAAAAAGCAATAATCTATTTGTTGGTTCATCATCCACGTCGCGTCATATCGTGGTTCATGCCCTTCTATAAACTGCCACTTATATTCATCAAGAAGCGGCTCCGGCTTTGGCCCCGGCATATCTAATACGGCATCGTAAACTTGGATGGCTTGTTCAGTATAACCTTGTGCCCCCAACAAATGGATACGCAAAATGTCACGCGGCCCGCTCAACTCCGGTGCGTGAACCTGCGCCAGCATTTCTTCCGCTTCTCCCCATTCTTGCTGGCGCAACAGTGCAACAGTCAGCGAGGTGCGGAAATAATCTACCTGCTGAACCGGCGATTCGGCCCGCCCGCGCCGGAAAATTGGCACAGCCTCATCGAAGTGACCCATTCGCAAATAAATCATGCCGCGTATGTGATAGCCAACCCAATCGGTTATATTGCCCGTCTCTAATTCCGGCAGGGCCTCTAATGCTTCGCCATAACGCCGCAAGGCTGCCAGGACACAGGCTTGCCCGTTCTTCGCCACCACAGACTCAGGATGCTCCCGACGCGCTTCGTCATACGCCGCCAACGCCTCCGGCAAGCGGTTCATCGCCTTCAACACTTCCGCGTAGCCGTTCTTCGCCACCACAGAATTTTCATACACTTGCGCCTTACGGTAAGCCTCCAATGCTTCAGATAAGTATCCATTTCTGAGCAAAGCGTCAGCGTGCTGCCTATTGGCCCGCGCATCGGTTAGATCAATTATGAGGCTACGTTCTGTAAGCTCTAATTGAAAAGCAACCATGCCGAATTCTTTTGCTGCCATCGCTAAATCGCAGAGCGATCTGACCAGATGAATACGCTCGCCGGATTTTAGCTGAAAGTTGATCAGGTCTTCCAGATAGGCACGGGCGCGGCCCAAATTGCGTTGGCGCAGGGCCTCGACGATTTCATCCTTCTGTTTAGTGACGCTGCCAAAAATTGCGGCGCGGTTTAATTTTTTAGGCTTCTTCTCCCGTTTTCCCTGGCGGTTCTCGACGCGGGACTCGCGTTTGAGTGTGGCAAAACTGTCTTGGGTAACACGGGCAACCGGCCCTGCGGCGCAAGTTCGCGCCCACTGCTGCAAGACTTCACGGGATTTTGGCAACGGTTTGACGGCGGGATTGAGCAAAGCCTTGACGAGAAAGCCATTGCGCGAAGCGGTATCATCAGCCAGTGCCAACGCGCGGAAAAATCCCTGTTGCACGGCAATACGCTGAAACTCTTGAAACCCTTCACGCTCGGCAAAAAGCTCCAGCGGCAGGGCTTCCCAGGCTGCCACCACGCGACGGATAGCAGTTTGGCGGTCACGCAGACTTTGCAGAAACAAGCGCGTCGTCCAGGCTTCGGCCCCGTCGCAATGAAGCAATGCGCCTGGCAAATCGGCAGATTCCGGCAAAGGCGCGACGGACAAAACCCCTTCGAGATATTCAACGACTTTTTTGTTTGCCAGGATTTCTTCCAAAACTTCCGCCGTTTCCCGCCGCAGTTCGTCCGACAACTCAGGGTTAAGCAAATTGAGCGCGAAATCCAACGCGCAAGCACAGTCGTGGTCAAGTTCCAACTCTTGCGCGGCTTGTTGCTGTCCCGTGTTTTCCAGCCAACGCAAATCCGTCACACCGTTGAACAGGTAACGCAAATCGGCCTCGCGCCGGGGCCGCAACAATTCCGGCGCGCCAATCTGAAAAGACATCAGCGCGTCGCCGTCTAACAAAACTCCCACACCGGCGCTGCCGGAAATAACCGCGTTCATCGTCAAGTCGTACTCACCAACTCCAATTTTACCCCAAACTTCTTCAGTTTCTCCACTAAAGTCTTGTATCTTAGCCGTTCAATTCGTAACTGCTTGCCGCTTTTCGCCTCAAGCCGCACGCTAATCTTCTCTAAACTACGAATCGTCAGCGAACCGTAGATGTGAACTTCTACGCAACTCTCATTAGCCGAATCCGCGCCTTGTTGCGCCAGCATTGCCGGATATTCTTCGTGCTTGGTTATCGGCTCAATCTTATCCGCCAGTTTGATAACGCATATTTTAGCGCGTTCGTCCCAAGTAGCGCGATAGCCCAACGGCAACTTATCAGCCCGCACGCCCAATTTTTCAAACAAAAGCACAGTATTTTCCTCAGTCACGCTTGCGCGGTGGGCAATCATCTCCGTCCGGCACAGCATACTACAGGGGCCGTAACTTTTCAGTCCTAAACCATCCAGCGTTAGGGCCGCAAATTTAATTTCTTCTTGGTAATTGGGGAAAAAAGCCCCATCTGCTGATATTCGTCGCGAGTCCCAATCTTCGCCTTTAGCCGCCCGTGAACCGCCGCGCAATTTTCCGTAGTATGAAGCGTAAAGCTCATTATCACTGCTGGCTAAACGCTCTGCTTCGCCCAACCAATAACAAATTACGGCTTGCGAATCAGCCACCGCCGCAATAAAGCCGTTAAGCGGGGCCTCAGCCTTTCGCGCCAGGGTGTCGGCAAGCGCAATTTGATAACGACTTTCCAGTTCGGCAAGTTCAGCAGGGTTGCGGGCCGCCAAGACGTTAGGGAAACGACCAGGCCGCCCGCAATGCGGGCAAGAATTCAAGGAAGGCGGCACTTCATGGCCGCAATCACCACAGGGAGGCGAGTAAGACACTTGGGAAAGTCCTCTGCGTTTTTAGAGTTTCACTTCCGGCACGTTTTCCATTGTGTGTTCAATGAGCCATTGCACGACGGCTTCGTGGCTGCCGCCGGATTCTTCAAAGATGCGGAGTTGGATGTCGGCGGAAGTGCCGCGTTCGAGGATAGTGTGAATGTGTTCAATCTCTTTACGCGAACCGAGGTCGTCCACTACTTCGTCCACGAAGTCGAGCAGTTCGCGGATTAAGTCACAAGCCGGAACCTCTGTCTGTTTCCCCAAATCAAGCAATTTACCGCTCAAACCCCAACGCACGGCCCGCCACTTATTTTCCTGAATCAAGCGGCGATGGTAAAGCCGAAAGCCTAAGTTTTTGTCGGTCAATGAGTTGAGTTTAGCAACGATGGCTTGCACCAGCGCGGCGATGGCGATGGTGTCGTCA
>JAYVJN010000251.1:0-6337 GCA_043769325.1 Acidobacteriota bacterium | reverse complement strand
TCGACCTCATATTCCAGTTCGACGCCGTGTTCGGCTTTCATACGGGCTTTGATTTCTTCGGCTAAAGCTAAGGCGTCAGAGGCTTTGGCGTCCGCGCCTTCGGTGACGATGAAATTGGCGTGGATGGGCGAAACCACCGCGCTGCCTCGTTTCACGCCCTTCAAACCCATTTGGTCAATCATTTTCCCCGTGCCGACGGGCAAATCAGGGTGATTCTTAAAAAAACAACCCGCCGAACGCGAACCATGCGGCTGAGTCGCCAGACGTTTGGCTTTGGCTTCGTCCATCCACGCTTTGATGGCGTCGGGCGCGTCGGGCGTTAGTTTCAAGGTCGCGCCGAGCAGTAAATCGCCCTCTTGGAACGACGTATGGCGATAACTCCAAATGATTTCCGTGCCTGGCACGATTACTACTTTGCCGCCTTGCGCCACGCGCACGGATTCCGTCACCGTGCCGATTTCGTGTTCGTAGGCCCCGGCGTTCATCCACAACGCGCCGCCAAGCGTGCCGGGAATGCCGCCCAAGCCTTCAATGCCCGACAAACCGTTTCGCGCCGCTTCGACGCACAGACGCGGCAACGAAAACCCCGCGCTGACGGAAACCCTTTCGCCCGTAAACTCAGCCGCGCCTTTCATTTCGCGCAGGCTGACGACGACGTAATGATGTGCGTCATCAACCGCTAAGACATTGCTGCCCGAACCCAACGCCCGCCAGTAAACGCCCGCCTGGTCGAGTTCGTGAACCGCCGCCGCCGCCTGTTCTTCCGTTGCGGGCGAGAGAACCCAATCAATCGCGCCGCCCACCTTCAAACTGGTCAATTCCGCAAACCGCCGCCCACGCTGCGCGGACACGCCTAATCGTTGCGCGAGTTGCGCGATAATCGCATCGCGCCGAGCGTCTGGTTGATTGGCGGTTTCAGGCATGGCGGACGATAGCAGATACCAGATTTCAGATACCAGACATCGGATACCGAACACCAGATTTGCTGTCCGGCATTTGGTATCTGGTATCTGCTATTTGGTATCCTTTTCTTTGAGCATTTCCAAAAGTTGTTCGCCGGCGCGATAAACCGTTCCCGCGCCGAGTGTTATCACCAAATCGTTAGGCTGCACGTTGGCTGCCAAAGTTGCGGGGGCATTCTCCAGCGCGCCAATGTAATGGACGTTTTTGTGACCGTATTTCTTGATTTCTTCGGCCAGCGTTTCCGCTGTAACGCCCGGAATCGGGTCTTCGCTGGCGGCGTAAATATCAAGCAGGTAGAGCACGTCGGCGTTATTAAACGAACGGGCAAATTCTTCCATCAAATCTTGCGTGCGCGTGTAGCGGTGCGGCTGGAACAAAACCACCAGACGCCGCCCGTGCGCACCGGATTTGGCGGCGGCCAGCGTTGCCTTGATTTCCGTTGGATGGTGGCCGTAATCGTCCACCACGAGAACATCGTTGACCTGGCCTTTGACCTGAAAACGGCGGTCTGCGTTGGTAAACGAATTTAACGCTTCGGCGATTTTGGCAAACTCCATGCCAAATTCGAGGCCCACCGCCACAGCCGCCAAAGCGTTGTAAATGTTGTGTTTGCCGGGGACAGGCAGGTTTACTTCGCCAAGCATTTCCGCGCCGTGCATGACGTTGAAGCGCGAACCATAACCAGTGTCGAAATTGATGTCGTGCGCCGAAACATCGGCTTGCGCGGTCATGCCGTAAGTGATGCGGCGGCGTTGGACGTGCGGGATGACGGCTTGCACGTTGGGGTCGTCAATACACAGAATCGCCGCGCCGTAGAAAGGCACTTTGTTGACGAAATCCGCGAAACATTTACGCACGTCGTCCATGTCGTGATAGTAATCCATATGTTCGCGGTCAATGTTGGTGACGACGGCAATCGTCGGCGTCAACATCAAAAACGAACGGTCACTCTCGTCCGCTTCGACGACAATTAAATCGCTCTTGCCCATCCGCGCCGTCGAACCGAAAGTCTTGACTACGCCGCCGACCACAACCGTCGGGTCTAAATTAGAATTGCCCAACACCGCCGCGCACATTGAGGTTGTCGTCGTTTTGCCGTGCGAACCCGCGATGGCGACGCTATCCGGTTTCAGGCGCATCAGTTCTGCCAGCATCTCGGCGCGGGGAATAACGGGAATTGAACGCTCCCGCGCCTCCATGATTTCGGGATTGTCGTCACGAATCGCCGTCGAACGCACGACGACGTGAGCGTCATCTACATTTTCCGCCGCGTGGCCTTCGGCAATTGTCGCGCCCAGTTTTTGCAAACGCTTAGTTACAGGCGACGCCTTCGCGTCTGAACCAGAAACCCTAAACCCAAGATTGCACAGGACTTCCGCGATGCCGGACATCCCGACGCCGCCAATGCCTACAAAATGAACGTGCTGTATTCTACGAAACATAATTACCCTGGGAGCGCACGCATCTTGCGTGCGGCGAGTGCCGTCAGGCGCGAGTGGCCCTGCGCTACCCGAAACTTAAAAGATACCAATGAACTGTGGTTGCCGCGTAAACTGCCTTTATCGGCGCGGCGGCACGCAAGGATGCGTGCGCTCCCAGCTATTTCTTGACGAGTGTTTCTATCAAATCAACCGTTGTCGCCGCCGCGTCGCCTTTGGCGAGTTGGCGGGCGTTGTTTTCCATCTGCGTAATTTGTTCGGGAGCGTTTATCAATGCTTTCAATTCGTTGGCTAAACTCTCGCCGGTCAAATCTTTCTGTAAAATCATCTGCGCCGCGCCGCCTTCTTGCAGGGCTTCGGCGTTTTTGCGTTGGTGGTCGTCGGCGGCCAGCGGGAAGGGAATCATCAACGCCGCTTTGCCCGCCGCGACGAGTTCCGCCGCCGTTGTCGCGCCGGCGCGACAGATTATTAAATCCGCCGCCGCAAATTGCTCGACGATGTTGTCCAGGTATTGCCGCACATCCGCTTGCCAACCCGCCGCCGCGTAACCCGCGTTTACTTTGTCAAAATCGTGCGGCCCGGTCTGGTGCGTGATGCGTAAACGACCTTTCTGCTCTGTCAATTGTGGCAAGGCGTCAACCATCGCAAAATTTATCGCCCGCGCGCCTTGCGAACCGCCGAAAATCAGGACGCTGAACGAATTGGCGTCACGCGCTTTCGGCTTGACGGCAAAGAACTCGCGCCGCACAGGGTTGCCGGTCACTACGGCTTTGCCGCGAAAATATGGCACGGACGCCGCAAATGTCACGGCGGCTTTATCTACAAACCGCGCCAGTTGACGATTGGTGAAACCCGGCAGCGCGTTGGATTCCATCACCAGCGTCGGGATTTTCAGCAAAGAGGCCATCAACAAGACCGGCCCCGAAACGTAACCGCCCGCGCCTACCACAATATCGGGGCGAAACTCTTTGAGCAACCGCCGCGCCGCCAAAAAACTCTTGGGTAAGACGAATAAACCTTTCAGACGCGCTGCCAGCCCGACGTTTTTCAGTCCCGAACTTTCAATGAGCGACAACGCGAAACCCGCGTTTGGCACGAGTTTATTTTCCAAACCCCGCGCCGTGCCGACAAACCGCACTACCGAATCGGCGTTGCGCCGCATCACTTCCTGCGCCACCGCCAGGCCCGGAT
This sequence comes from Acidobacteriota bacterium, assembly GCA_043769325.1. GTDB lineage: Bacteria > Acidobacteriota > Blastocatellia > Pyrinomonadales > Pyrinomonadaceae > JAYVJN01. The sequence goes on along the minus strand of JAYVJN010000251.1, from coordinate 2,744 downwards.
AGATGTGCCCGCCCGTGCCGCCCGCCGCTATCAGAACCCTGACGGGAGTGGGGGAGTGGGGGAGTGGGGGAGTGGGGGAATTATTGTTCACCGCCTCCATGTTCCGCCACCTCTCAAATTCACGCGCCCCCTTCTCCCCTTCTCCTCTTCTCCCCTTCTCCCCTTCTCCCCTTCTACGGAAACGGAAGGCACGCCCGCGTATTGCGAGATGCTCAAGAGCAACCCGACGGCAATCATTGTGGGTAACAGCGACGAACCACCCGCCGAGATGAAGGGCAGGGGAATGCCTTTGTTTGGCACTAAAGAGAGCGTGACGCTCATATTGAACAGGGCTTGCCCGAAGATATTTGTCACCAACGCCACGCCCAAGAGCATCCCGAACCGGTCCGGCGCGTTGAGTGAGGCCCGTAGCCCGCGCCAGAGAAAGAGCGCGAAAAGTATGATTATCGTGACGCAACCAAGCAAACCGAGTTCTTCGCCAATCACGGCAAAAATCGAATCGGCGTAAGGATAAGGCAAATAAAAAAGCTTCTGTTTACCTTCGCCAAAGCCCAGCCCGTGCCAACCGCCTGAACCGAAGGCCAGCAAAGATTGGACGATGTGATAGCTTTTGCCTTGCGGGTCGCGCCAGGGGTCTAAAAAAGTCTTGATGCGTTCTAACCGCCAGGGGCTGAAAAGCAGCATATAGGTAAAGCCCAGCACTGCCGGAATCAACCCCAAAGCCATTTGCCAGACGCGCGCGCCAGCCACAAAACAGGTGACGACGCACATAAACACGAGCATCAAGGCCGTGCCTAAATCCGGCTCCAGCGCAATCAAGCCCGCCAATACGCCCGTCACCAAAACGCACGGCAACAAAGTTACAATGAACGACTGCTCCAGCCCGCGCCGTTTGTCCAAATAGTAAGCCAGAAAGACGGCCAGGCCCAGTTTGGCAAACTCCGAAGGCTGTAACGACAGCGCGCCCAGACGAATCCAACGCCGCGCCCCGTTGATGCGCCCAAAGCCAAAGACCGCGACTAAACCCATTACCGTTACCACTAACAACGGATACACAATTTCGCGTCGGCACAAACGGCGGTAATCAAACCGCATCGCCAGCCACATCGCCGCCAGGCCCGCAAACAGCCACACGGCCTGCTTCGCGGCATAAGAGTAATGCGCCCCGTTGCCGTCGTTCTTGAGCGAAGCCATCACCGCCGACGCGCTGTAAACCATCACCAGGCCAAACAACGCCAGCCCGATGACCGGCAAAAACATCCATTTATCTACTGTTAGTTTGCGTGCCATAAATTTAGGTTCAAAGTTCAAGGTTTAAGGTTCAAAGTTAAAGTGCCGCGTGGTTTTCCGAGTTTGGAACTTTGAACCTTAAACCTTGAACTTCGCTTTTGAAAACTTCGCCGCGTTCTTCGTAACTCTTGAACATATCGTAGCTGGCGCAAGCCGGCGCGAGTAAGACCAAATCGCCTTTGTTTGCTGCCGCGAACGCTTGGCGCACGGCGTCGGCCAGGTCTGCGGCGTGTTCGTAGGGCGCGGCGTCACCCAACTCTTTTTCAATTGTCGGCGCGTCTTCGCCGATGAGAATCAGCTTTCTCACGCGCTGGCGCGTGAGCGGCGCGAGCGGGGCGTAAGGGGCTTTTTTGCCCAAGCCGCCGATTATCAGGACGATTTTTCCCGCCTCATCGTCAAAGGCTTCCAACGCCTTCAAGGTGGCGTCAACGCTGGTGGCCTTCGAGTCGTTGTAAAATTTGACGCCGCCAATTTCTGTGACGAACTCCAAGCGATGCTCGACGGCGCGGAATTTTCTGACCGTCTCGCGCATCGTCTCAATGGTTGCGCCGCAAGCCGTCCCAACCGCCAACGCCGCCAGCACATTCTCGACATTGTGCAAACCGCGCAAGGCCATGTCGTCGCGGGTAAGCAAGGTTTTCTCTCGTCCGTTCACTCGTCGCATGAGGTCACGCCCGCGCAAGAAAAAGCCTTCGTCCAATTCACGTTGCACGCTGAAAGGCACAATCCGCGCTTGTAACCCCGTCGCCCAAGAGCGGGTTATTTCGTTGTCAAAGTTGAGGATAGCCACGTCGTCTGCCGTCTGGTTGCGAAAGATACGATGCTTGGCGGCGGCGTAATCCGTCAGGCCGTCGTAGCGGTCTAAATGGTTCGGCGTGACGTTCAAAGCCAACGCGACGTGCGGGTGAAAATCTGCAATCGTTTCCAGTTGGAAGCTCGACAATTCCACCACCGTCCAACCGTCGGGCCGCGAACTTTCGGCCAGAGTGGTCAAAGCCGTGCCGATATTGCCGCCAATCTGCGTGGGCAAACCGGCGTCTTGCAGAATTTCGCCAATCAGTGAAGTCGTCGTGGTCTTGCCGTTGGAGCCGGTAATACCGACGATTTTGCCCTGCATGAAACGATACGCAAGTTCAACTTCACCAATCACTTCCGCGCCGGCGCGGTCTGCGTAACGCGCCGGAATTACTTTGGTCGGGACGCCGGGACTCATCACCACCATTTCCACTTGGTCAAGCAACCACATCGGAATTTCGCCGGGCAGCAAACCAACCCCGATTTCTTTCAAAGAGCGCGCTTCATCCGTCCATTCCGCCAAAGGTTTGCGGTCTTGCAACGCAACCACCGCGCCACGTTCTGCCATAAACCGCGCACAAGCCGTGCCGCTACGCATCGCGCCGATGACCAAAACTTTTTTGCCCGCCAGAGTCATACAAAGCGTTTTGAGTCCCGCC
>JAYVJN010000250.1:0-4434 GCA_043769325.1 Acidobacteriota bacterium | reverse complement strand
AACCCCTATTCCCCAACCCCCATTCCCTCTTCCCCAATCCCCAGAGGCTATTGCATTTCCAGATTGGTGGTCAACGCGGCGACTGCGGATTCGGCCAGTTCGGACAACGCGCCGGGCCTTTGCATGAGGCGGAAGCGTTGCGCCACGAGATAGCCCGCGCTGAAACCCAAACTGCTGTCAAGTTCGCACAATTCTTGCGTGAGGGCGCGTTCGGAGACGCGCTCAAAGGCTTTGGCAAGTTCTTCTTGCGCGGCGTCAAGCCCTTCTATCAACAGGACTTCCACCTCACTGCGCTGGGCGCGGCGGCGAGCGTATTCGCGTAAAATAACGCGGCCCGCTTCGTGCATTTTGCCAGTGGAAATCAGCACGATTTGTTCAGCTTCGGCGTCTTCCAGACGGCTTAGAGCGCGGCGCGCGTGGTTAACGGTCAGTTCGCCGTCGCGCAGAAAAAAGAGGAACGGTTTTTGGCAGATGTTCGCCAAGACGGTCACTTCGCCGTTGCCGGTGGCCGGACGCACGACCATGTTGCGGTCAGGAATACCGAACTCGCGCAGCATCCCGCGCAAATGGTTTGCCAGCCATACGCCGTCGTTGAGAATGGTCATCGCGTTGTCGGACGGCGCGATGATTTCCTCAATTTTTTCGTCAGCGATGGGAATGCCGCACTCGCTACAAGTGGCGTGGCTGCCGGTCAGGACGTTGAGTTCCTCCATTGACGGCAGGCAAAACAGAGCGCGGCCCTGTTTGCGGCAGCTAACCATCACTTCGCGCTTGAGCAAGCCCACATCGAAGAGGCGGTTGATGGAATCTTCACCGTTTTTCTCGTCTTTGCGCGAAACCACTTCGCGCACGCGGCGGCCCGTTTCCGATTCGCTCAGGCGTTGCAAGAAGCGGCGCGTGTCTTTGTCTTCCAAGACTTCCAGCGCGAGGCGGCGTTCCAGGCTCATCGAACCCGTGCCGGCGTCTTCGCGGGCGGCGGCAAAACGGACGAGGCCCTCCATGCCGCGCGAACCGGCCTGTTGCCAGGTGAGCGTTTCGTTGCGCCGCTCTTTGGCGACATTGCGGGCGGCTTCGATGGCGTCGCGCACATTGCGGCAAAAAGCGTCCAGTTTTTTCAAAGGCTCGGCGGTGGTCGGCGTGTAAGCGATACCGGCGCGGAGGCCCTCGCGTTCCTCTCGCTCATCGTCGAAGATGAGGAAGAGCGCGAAATCTTCGTAACAAAACAAGTCGCCGCGCACATACTGACCGGCGTCTTCGGATTCCGTCCAGGCGGCGACGGAGCGTTCCAACGCGGGCGTGCGACCAGTGCCGAGCAGCGCGTTTTCGTAAAGATGCAGCCGCGCGGCGCGAATCAACGGCGTCAAGCCTTTTTCCTGCAAACGTTCGAGCAAGAGCAGACGAGTGGCCCCGTCAATGTGGTATTTGGCAATCTGACTTTCAACAAAAAGCATTGCGTAAAACCTCCTTCCCGCCGGGCCAGAGGGCATGAGTAAACGCGCCGCGCCGGGGGGAAATTCCTTTCCGTATAAATTTCTGAATTTTAATTAACCGGACACCGCTTCGCACAACGCGCAACGGTGTCCGGTTCCGCTAAAAGAGGGGCAAAAGAGTAACGTAGCGGACACCTTGAGAAAATTAAAATCTATTCCACAACCACCTAAGAGCCAACTTTCGCAAAACGAGACAGTGAAAAAAAAACTCTTGACCCGCCGTTGCGTTCCGTGCTTAAACTCTCATTGGCTACTTGAAGTAAAGCTTCATTAGCCGGATATTCCAGATAAAAATCCCCTATACTTCACCTTTCCCCCGTTTGATACTTGCCCCGGACTCTGGTAACGAGTAAAAAAATACTGTTCAGAAAGGTCCGGTGAAAAATGTACTGTAAGAGACTCGCTTTGTGCGCGGCTCTGCTTTTGTGCGGTTTTTCCGGCGCAACTAACGCGCAAACTACGCGCCCGCGCCGTGTCGCAGATAGCAAAACGCCCGCCACAGTTCCTAATTCTAACGAAACTCCCGATTTCTCAACCCCCGACGCCCCTCGTAAGCGTCGGCCCGACCCGCGCCGTCCACCCGTTCTCAAAGAACGCGCCCGCGACAAAGCACTGTGGGCCGAGATTGACCCCGGCGCACCCGCGCCAACCCGTGCTACGCCACTGTCGCAGGTCGCAGTAACACCCGCGCCATTGGTGAAAAAGACCGCGCTGATAAAGCCGGTTGCGCCGCGTGCGTTTAGCAGCCGTTTGCAAAACGCCATCGAAGAACGGCTTGGTATCCCTTATATTTACGGCTCTAGCGGCAATGGCGCATATGATTGCTCAGGCTTGGTCTGGAGTGTCTTTCAGGAGGCGGGAAGAGAATTTCCCCGCGAGGCGGCCCGCCATTATTGGGCTCGTTTCACTGCGCCCGCGCCAGGCGAAGAATACCAATTCGGCAACCTGGTCTTTTTTAACAACCTGACACATATGGGCATCGTCGCCTCTGGCGGCGCAGGTTTTTACCACGCTTCGAGCAGCAAAGGCGTTATGTATTCGCCCTTCGACAAATACTGGTCGCCACGCATTGACGGCTTCCGCCACGTCTCCGCAAATTAAACAACCCTTTTCCAACTGCGCCGCCACCCCCCGTGAGCGCGACGCAAAACAAGAAGCGCGCCGGCCAGAGTGCCAGCCGGCGCGCTTCTATTTTTCTGCCAAATAGACTTTAACGGTTGTCCGCAGCCAGACTGCGGCGTATTTTTGCGCCGTATTCTTTAGCTTCTTGCTTGATGCGGGTTTCGTTGAGCGTCAGCAAACGGCGTTCGCGCATGACGAATTTGCCTTCGATAATGACGCTGCGCACATCGTTGGCTTTGGTTGAGTAAACCAGCGCGGAGTAAAGATTGTAAAAAGGCGTTTGGTTGAGGTCGTCGAAGCCGACGAAGACGATGTCCGCGCGTTTGCCAACTTCCAGCGAGCCGATTTCTTGCTCTAAGTGCATCGCCCGCGCGCCGTTAATTGTCGCCATCGCAAAGGCTTGTTCGGCGGTGACGACTTTCGGGTCGTTGCTGTAAAGTTTGTGCAATTTCGCCGCCGTGTCCATCTCTTCCCACATATTCACATCGTTGTTGGAAGCCGCGCCGTCGGTGCCGAGGCCGAGGTTCACGTTTTCTGCCAAATAACGCGGCACGGGCGCGACGCCGGAGGCTAACTTCATGTTAGACTGCGGGTTATGCACCACGCCGAGGCCCGTGCGCAGAATGATTTCCAGTTCGCCCGCTTGCGGATGGACGACATGGGCCGCGATGACATCGTTTTTCAAAAAGCCAATGCTGTCCAGATATTTCAAAGGCGGCATTCCTTTGTCGCGGGTAATATCGTCAACCTCTTTCTGCGTCTCGGAAATATGCGTAACGATAGGCGCGTGGAGTTTATCGGCGAGGGCGCGGATGGCTTTGAGGTGTTCGGTGGAAACAGTGTAAGCCGCGTGTGGCGCAAGTGCCGGCGTAATCAGCGCGTGGCCCTGCCAGCGTTTGATGAAGCGTTCGGCGTAAGCCATCGCCTCGGCGTTGGTCTTGTTGTCGGCGACGGGAAAATCAATTATCGTCTCGCCCAAAATGCCGCGCACGCCCGCTTTAGCGGTCTCTTCGGCGATAGCGTCCTCGAAATAGTACATATCGCAGTAGGTCGTCGTGCCGCCGCGAATCATTTCTGCCAAGCCCAGCCGCGTGCCGGCGCGGACAAAAGCCTCGTTCACATTCTTGGCTTCCGCCGGAAAGATGTACTTCGTGAGCCATTCATTCAAATCCAAATCATCGCCGATGCCGCGAAACAAGACCATCGGAACGTGCGTGTGACCGTTGATGAGGCCCGGAATGATGACCTGCCCGCGGGCGTTCACGGTTTCCCGCGCCGTGTAGCTTTTCGTCACTTCCGTGCGCGGCCCGACGGCAACAATGCGCCCGCCCTTGACGGCTAAAGCGCCGTCTTCCAGCACGCGGCGGTCTTTGTCCATAGTGACAATCGCGCCGCCGCTGATAAGCAAATCAACGCTTTGCGCAGCGCGTTGGGCAGACGCAGAACTCTCGGAAATAATCATAAACAGTAGTAACAGAAAAGCTAGGCGTTGCAACATAATCTCATCCTGTCAGACGCCGGGGCCGCGTCGGTTTTGCCGCTAATTACAATTCAGGCTTGGGAAAAATCCCAAGCCTGTTCAGTTGCCAGTATTATCTGAAATGCCGCAGAAAACAACCAGAGCGGTTAATTGACGGTTCAGTGGGGTATAATTGAAAGTGTGACTCACCTGCGGCTTTGCCGCCCAACCGTGCGGTGAGGCTCTGCCGCACCGGAGAATTGGCCCCTTGATTTGAGGCTACGCCTCTGTTTCCGGCCTCGCCCACAGGTGATTTGCGCGTAAAACGGCGGCGCAGCCGCGAGAACCTGGGGAAATGCGCTC
>JAYVJN010000249.1:0-3892 GCA_043769325.1 Acidobacteriota bacterium | reverse complement strand
TCATATTAATTATAAATCCTGATTTCAGTAGCGTTTACAAAGTCAATTAAATCAATATCAAAAATCATTTTTCAAATCTAATTTTGGCGAAGGTATTGGTTAAGTACAGCGTAAAGTAAATCTCCTGGTGTTTCGAGTCTCTGCTGTTAGCAGACCCTGCGCCTACAGAGGCCGCCTGAAGGCGGGACTCACAACGCGAAAACATAGTTTACGCTGTACTTAATTCTTAGCGTTAACCATGATTCCCGCCAAAAGTTTGGCTGTTCCCAAGTTGCGCGTTATCGTGGTTGTTGGGTATGCTCTCTGGCCTTGCGGGAAATCATAATTTCTTATGGAGTCATAAATGCGCGGAGAGATGGACGAACGGCCTTGGGGCCGCTATGAGGTTTTGGAGGATTGCGCGGGCTTTAAGGTCAAACGCATTGAGGTCAAACCGGGCCAGCGTTTGAGTTTACAGAAACACGCGCGGCGCAGCGAGCATTGGGTCGTGGTACAGGGCGTGGCGGATGTGGTCTGCGGCGATGAGGAAATCCAACTGACCAGAGGCCAGCATATTAATATCCCCCTGGAAACCAAACACCGCGTCGGCAACAGCGGCGCGGAAATACTCATTTTCGTCGAAATCCAATTCGGCGATTACCTCGGCGAAGACGACATTGTGCGCCTCCAAGACGACTACAATAGGTAATTTAGAATGGATAGTGGAGAATGGATAATCCTCAGACGGTTCATTCTCCACTATCCATTCTAAATTCTCCACTATCCGTTATGCTCCACGTTGCTTTAGTAGAACCGGAGATTCCGCCGAATACGGGGAACATCGCGCGTCTGTGCGCGGCCACGCGGACGCCCCTGCATATCGTCGGCGTGGCGGGGTTTCGTCTGGATGACCGCGCCGTCAAGCGGGCCGGCCTGGACTATTGGCCCGAAGTGGATTTGCGCCGCCACCGCGATTTATCCGCGCTCTACGCCGCCTTGCCCGCGTCGCGTTTCCTGTATCTCACAACCAAAACGAAGCGCAGCTACACGGATTGGCAATTCGCGCCCGACGATTGCCTCATCTTCGGGCGCGAAACACGCGGCTTGCCCGAAGATTTGCTCCAGGCCAACGCCGAACGCTGCCTCACGATTCCGATGCCCAACCCCAATATCCGCAGCCTCAATTTGTCCACGTCCGTCGGCATGGTGCTGGGCGAAGCCTTGCGGCAGACGGGAGCCTTCAATTTTTGCGGGCCGGCGGACAAAAAAACATTGCCACAAACGCCGCTCGTCTAGTAAATTGTTTATAGAGCCAAAGTTGCTCGCCCGCCCTTCACTCACCGTCTATTTTTCCCAGGCCCGGAGGCTTTATGTCGTCTATTCGTTGTTCAAACTGTGATTTGGTCAATTTTGCTAACCAGCAGATCTGCCGCCGTTGCCAGGCCCCTTTGTCGGCCATGCTGCGGCCCGCGCCCCAGGCTTATCCGCCGCCGGCCCCGCCAAATCCTTACGGCGCGCAGCCCCCGCAACTTTATCATCAACCGCCACCGCAACAAGGTTATTACCAGCAACCGCCGGCGCGTCCGGCTGCGCCGCCTTATCAACCGCAATCACCGCACGGGCCTTACCAACAGCATCAGCCGCCGCCTTATCAACAACCCTACGCCGGCGGCGGTCACGCGCAAACCGGCCCGCAGCAAACGCCTTACACCGGTCAGTACGCTTATCAGGGCGGCGCGAGGGGTTACGCGCCGGCTATGACGCGCGGCGTGTGGCGGCGTTATGAGCAGGTGGTGATGAGCCGCGACGCCGAATTGCCCAACACCTGCGTCAAATGCGGCGCGGCGGCAAACGAGGCGGACAAGATTAAAACGCGGCTTTACTGGCATCATCCGGCAGTTTACGCCGCTCTTGTAAGTCCGATAATTTACGCTATCCTGGCGGCTATAATGAGCAAACGCGCCACTATTTACGTCGGTTTGTGTGAGGAACATCTGGCCTCGCGGCGCAGCAACATATGGACGAGTGCTTCGCTGATTGCCGGCGGCACACTAGGATTTATTTATTTTTTCATAAGCGGCCCGGTTGAACTATCCTTTATTTCTTTCATTTTGTTTGCCGCCGGAATTATTGTCGCCAGTTTTTACCCGCCGTTAAAGGCTGCGGAAATTGACGACACGCACATCTGGCTCAAAGGCGCGGGCCAAGAGTTCAAAGAGTCTCTGCCTTTGTGGGAAGGGCGCGGCGCGGTTTAGGAGTAAAATATGGCTGCCATCAAATGTCCGAAATGTGACTTTGTCAACCAAGAGGCGAGGGCTGTCTGCCAGCGTTGCCGCGAAGAACTGCCCTTGTACGGCTTTCAGGGCGGCCCCCGTCCCGATAGGCCCAAAGATTCCGCCGGCGTCTGGCGGGAAAAAGAGTATCTCGTTATGCTCAAAACCGCCGCGTTGCCTGACCGTTGCGTAAAGTGCAACGAAACGGTGGGAAATGACGAGAAGATTAAAATGCAATTCCTTTATCTGGCTCCCGCTTTGCGGTTCATGGGAATAATGCTGGGCGGTTTGGGGGTTCTTCTGCTCAACTATTTCTTTGCCGAAAAAACAAATATGCTGGTGGGCCTTTGCGACACTCATAAAAATACGCGGCAATACAAACGCATTGGCGGCGGTTTGATTGCGGCGAGTAGCGGAGGACTGCTTGGCTGGCTGGCTTTCAGTAGCTGGAGTATGCCAATGGAACCGGCCCTCTTTTTTCCACCGCTTATCGCTTTAATAGGCGGCCTGTTTCTTGTGGGAGCAGGCGACCCTTTAAGCACCAATGACGCCTCCGGCCCGCGTCTGCGGCTCAAAGGCGCGGGCGAAGCCTTCCTGGAAACCCTGCCGATTTGGAAAGGACATTGACCGTTTTGCCAGACAGACGAAAAGCGCGGAGTTTCGGCTTCGCGCTTTTTGTTTGGGTTGAGGTTTGCTTTGCGTTGCCACAGCCTGTAAGATGCCCGTTTTGCTTTGGAATCATTATGTCAGCTATACAAAACAACATTCGCAACATCGCCATCATCGCCCACGTTGATCATGGCAAGACGACGCTCGTGGACGCCATGCTCAAGCAAGCCGGCACTTACCGCGACAACGAAACCATTCAAGACCGCGTGATGGATTCGATGGATTTAGAGCGCGAACGCGGCATCACCATTATGGCGAAGAACACTTCCGTCCGTTATGGCGATTACAAAATCAACATCGTGGATACGCCGGGCCACGCGGATTTCGGCGGCGAGGTAGAGCGCGTCCTCAAAATGGTGGACGGCGTGATGCTCTTGGTGGATTCCGCCGAAGGCTGTCTGCCGCAAACCCGTTTCGTGCTGCGTAAAGCGTTGGAGGCGCGTCTGCCGTGCATCGTCGTCGTCAACAAAATTGACCGCCAGGACACACGGCCCGCCGAAGTCATAGACGAAATTTACGACCTTTTTATTGACCTCGACGCGACGGAAGAACAGATTGAGTTTCCCATTCTTTACGCTATTTCCCGCGACGGCATAGCGAAAATGTCTTTGGATGATGATTCCACGACGCTCAAGCCTCTGTTTGAGCAAATCATCGCCACGATTCCGGCCCCGCGCGCGCAGTGCGACGATTCGCTGCAAATGTTGGTGGCGAATCTGGATTACAACGAATACGTCGGGCGTCTGGCGATTGGGCGCATCTATTCGGGCGCGATTGCCGTCGGCGATACCGTGATGCGCGTGCAAGCCGATGGCACGATGAATAAAACCCGCGTTTCCCAGCTTTACGCCTTTGAAGGACTCAAACGCGAAGCTATCCAACGCGCCGAGTTTGGCGAAATCGTGGCGTTGGCCGGTTGGGAAGAAATCAACATCGGCGAAACCATCACCAGCGTTGATAACCCTAAGCCG
>JAYVJN010000248.1:0-13211 GCA_043769325.1 Acidobacteriota bacterium | reverse complement strand
TTGGGTGGCGAAGTTTGACACGCACCGCATTACCCTGACCGCGCCCGCCGTCAATCATGCGCGGCAACTTATTTTTTCCGTCACGGGCGCAAACAAAGCTTCGCGCCTGGTGGAAGTCCTACGCGGGCCGTTTGAACCGGAACGCCTGCCATCACAGTTGATAAAACCAACCGACGGGCGGCTGGATTGGTTTGTGGATGAAGCCGCCGCCGCAGAACTCTAAAAGGATAAAGGATGAAGGATAAAGGATAAAATTTACTCGCTGCTTTATCCTTTAGCCCTTATCCTTTATCCTTGAGGCATTATGTCTCTTTACATTTTCAAAGAAGGCCAACAACTCGGCCCCTACGATGATGACGCGGTGCTGCAATCGCTGCGCAACGGGGCCTTTACGCACGCCGATTTAGCCAGCCGCGAGGGGCAAGGGGATTGGCGGCCTTTGAGTTTTTACTTCCCGTTACCGGAACATCAAGCACAACAGGAAGCCAAAACCGACATTTTCCAGACCGGCCAGGCGCAGCAGCGCGACACCGACCCGTTTCAGTATTACCAACCGCCAACCGCCGCGCCGATGGCGGCCTACCAACCGCCTACCATGCCGGCAAACATGATTGGCGACGCCAATGAAAAACAGAACGAGAGTTTGGCGATGGCTAGTTGGGGCTTAGGCATTGCGGCTATGTGCGTGATGTTGGTGGGCCTAATTCCTTGCCTTGGCGCGCTTAATTACATCAACTTTCCGCTGGGCTTGGGCGCAATAATCACCGGCGCAATTGTAATGTCACAATCCTTAAATGAAAAATGGCGTAGCAAAGCGCAGTTAGGGTTGATATTGGCAGTAATCGCCATTGTGATTGGCGTTATTCGTCTTATCATGGGCTGCGGAGTTGTCTAAACCATGACCGCCAAGCCTAAATTTATCTGGCCGATCTGGGCCGAGTGGAAACGCGCATTGTTGTTGCCGTACATCATTTTTACGCTGCTCATTGGGATAACATTGGCCGGTTCGTTCGTGCCATATGAGCGCGTTTTGGCAAGCGGGCATCCCTGGCTGCCGGCGAAAAAAGAACATCCGCCGTGCGCGTTTTGTGGTATGACGCGCAGTTTTTGTGCCATGTCTGCGGGCCGCGCGCAAGACGCCCATAATTGGAATCACGGCGGGCCGGTGCTTTATACGTTTGGCTGGTTGTGGCTGGCGGGAACAGTGGTATCCTTAGTTGTCAAAAAACGCAAGGAGCCATAAACCATGTCCTATTCTAAATTTACTAATCTTGAGCTAAAGCAAAAGTTTGGGATTGAACCGATTTACCGCCCTGGTTTATTCACCGCTTTGCCATCCTGCCAGGCCAGCGAGTTGTTGAATATGACGTTGGCGCAAAATATCCCTTTCGCGCTGGCGCAAGGCACGGAAAAGGCCCGCTCCGAATATATCATCGCGCCCGTTTTAGTCGAACTGCGCCGACAAACCCAAGAGCGCATCAGCATCTTTTCCGGCTGGGATTTTAATGTGGATAAAAAGGCCGGTTTAAGCGGCTTTTGTGACTTTCTTGTTTCCCGTTCACCCTTTCAATTTGCGTTGGAAGCCCCTGTGGTTGTGGCGGTTGAGGCGAAACAGCAAAATTTCGAGAAAGGGCTCACCCAATGCACAGCAGAAATGGTGGCGGCCCGTATCTATAATGAACGCGCCGGCAACGACATCGGGACGGTCTATGGCTGCGTAACGACAGGCGACATCTGGCGTTTTTTGGCCCTGCGCGGCAACTATGCCGAAATTGAATCCAGTTCATTCGACATTACCCAAGACTTGGCGCAAATCTTAGGCATCTTGCGGGCTATGTCGTGCGGCGATATTTGACCCTTATTCGCTAAAACTCATGCCAAACAAAGAACAGCAACGCTTAACCGAAGAATTTACCGGCCCCGTAGCGCCTTGGCGCAAGTGGGGGCCATATGTTTCCGAACGCGCCTGGGGCACCGTGCGCGAGGATTACAGCGCGGACGGTTCAGCGTGGGATTACTTTCCGCACGACCACGCGCGTTCGCGCGCCTATCGCTGGGGCGAGGACGGCCTGGCCGCGATTTGTGACCGTTACCAGTTGCTGACATTTGGTTTAGCTTTGTGGAACGGGCGCGACCCGATTCTGAAGGAGCGTTTGTACGGTTGCGTAGCGTCGGAAGCGAATCACGGCGAAGATGTCAAGGAATACTACTTTTACCTTGATTCCACGCCCACGCACTCCTACATGAAGTACCTCTACAAATACCCGCACCGCGAGTTTCCTTATCGCCAATTGATTGACGAAAACCAACGGCGGCGCGGCGGCACGGGCGACGACTTCAACGAATACGAACTGCTTGACACCGGCGTTTTTGACGATGACCGCTATTTCGATGTCTTCGTGGAATACGCCAAAAACGGGCCGGATGATATTTGTATCCGCGTGGAAGTCTGCAATCGCGGGCCCGAAGACGCGCCCGTTTACTTATTGCCAAGTATTTGGTGGCGTAACACTTGGGGCTGGGTTCCGCAGATTCGCAAGAGGCCGCCAACCATCCAGGCTGGCCCCGACGGTAAAGACTTTATCAGCCTGGTTGCCAACGACGAAAAGGCCACGCCGTTGGAAGGTTTGCCCTTTGCTTACAGCCTGGGCAAGATGTATCTCTACGGCGCGGCGGACGGCGCATCTTTGTTCACCGACAACGAAACCAACGCGCCCAAGATTTGGGGCGGCAACGCGCAAAGCCGCAGCGTCTATGTCAAAGACGCTTTCCACGAGTACGTTGTCAATGGCCGCGAAGAAGCCGTCAACCCCGCCGCGCAAGGCACAAAGGCCGCGCTTTACTATGGCCCGCGCAACGTGCCGGCGGGCGGTTCGGTGACGTTCGATTTTCGCCTGACGAATCAAGAGTTAGACAAACCTCTGGCGGATATTTCGTCCATCATCGCCAAACGCAAAGCCGAAGCCGACATTTTTTACGAAGACGTGCATCCGGCCCAGGCCAGCGAAGACGAAAAGCGCGTTCAACGCCAGGCCCTGGCGGGTATGTTGTGGGGCAAGCAAATCTATATTTACGACGTGCACGATTGGTTTCGCGGCGACAATCCCGCCGCCCCGCCGCCGGAATCGCGTTGGAACGTCCGCAACGACAAATGGTTGCATCTGAATTCGATGCGGATAATGTCCATGCCCGACAAGTGGGAATATCCCTGGTTCGCGGCGTGGGATTTGGCGTTTCACTGCGCGCCGTTGGCGTTGGTTGACCCTGAATTTGCCAAACATCAACTGTGGATGTTGCTCTTTGAACAGTTCATGCACCCAAACGGGCAAATTCCGGCGTATGAATGGGAGTTTTCCGATTTGAACCCGCCCGTGCACGCTTGGGCCGTCTGGCGCATCTACAACATGGAGCGTATTCGCACCGGCAATCCTGACCGCGCTTTCCTCGAAGGCTGTTTCCACAAGTTGCTGCTTAACTTTAACTGGTGGGTCAATAAAGTAGATGCCGAGGGCAACAACATTTTTGAGGGCGGCTTTCTCGGCCTCGACAACATCACCGTGCTTGACCGTTCGCACGGCCTTCCCGACGGAATGCAACTCGAACAATCCGATGCGACGGGCTGGATGGGTATGTTTTGCCAGAACATGATGCGCATCGCGCTCGAACTGGCGAAGGAAAACCCCGTTTACGAAGCTCTCGCCACAAAGTTTTTCCAGCATTACGTCTATGTCGGCGCGGCCATGAAACATATGGGCGGGCGCGATCTTGAGCATCAACTGTGGGACGAAAACGACGGCTTTTTCTACGATTTGCTGCAATATCCCGACGGCAGGTTTATCAAATTCCGCGTCCGTTCGCTCGTCGGTTTGATACCGCTTTACGCCATCGAACGGCTTGAAGAAGAATGGATTACGCCCTTCAAAGAGTTCAAAAGCAACCTCGAATGGTTCATCAAAAACCGCCAGGACTTAGTGCGAAACTGCGTCACCGTCATGGAAAACGAGGGCCGGAAAGTCTATATTCTCGCCATCGTGGACACCCAACAGATGCACCACCTCTTGGAACGCATCTGGGACCCGGCGGAATTTCGTTCCGACTACGGGCTGCGGAGTCTGTCTAAATACCACGAACAACACCCGTTTACCTTTGAAGGCAACACCATCGGCTATGAACCCGCCGAATCCAAAGAGATGCTCAAAGGCGGCAACTCCAACTGGCGCGGCCCCATCTGGTTTCCCACCTCATTTATGATGATTGAGAGTTTGCGAAAACTGGGCAAAGCCTACGGCCCGCGCCTGGAAATTGACAGCCCCGTCGAAGGCGAACCCCACGTCACGCTCAACGACATGGCGCGCGGCTTCGCCGATAGGCTCATCAGCGTCTTTACCCGCAACGACGAAGGCTTGCGGCCCGTGCACGGCCCTTACGCCAAATTCCAAAACGACCCGCACTGGCGCGACCTGATTCTCTTTTACGAATACTTTCACGGCGACACCGGCCAGGGCGTCGGGGCCTCGCACCAAACCGGCTGGACGGGCCTCGTCGCCTCGCTCATTGACGAATGGCGACGATAGTAATGGAGCATGAATGGCTGAAATTTGGTATAGCTTCCGCGAAACAATCGCTTTCACCCGGCGTTTGCTGAAATTGCTGGACGATGACGAATACGCAACCCTACAAGAAGAATTGACCGAATACCCGGAACAGGGCAAAATTATCAAAGGTAGCGGCGGCATCCGCAAAATGCGTTGGAGCCTCGAAGGGCGTGGCAAAAGAGGCGGGGCGCGCGTCATCTATTATTTCGCTTCCTCTGATGAAGAGATTTTCATGCTCGACATTTACGCCAAAAATGAGAAAACCGATTTATTGCCTGACGAAATCAAAGAGCTACGCGAAATCGTCAGGGCCTGGTTAGAGGAATGAACAAAGAAGATTTTGAGAGATTAAAAGCCAGTATCATTGAAGCCGGACAAATCAAACGCGGTCTGCGTCCGGCTTCGCGTGAGTTCGTGCGCCGCGCCCCAACGCCCAAGCAAGAGCCGGTTTGCACATTGGCCGTTTGTGTTGCTACTGACGACGCTAAGTTACTCATACCGCGCAAGATTTACGCCATCCGCCTGGGGGTCAAACGTATTTGGGTCGAAGACGAAGAGGGCGAAATGACCGCCTGCCCGCCGGAATGGTTCATGCCATTAGCGTTACCCGTCGAGATGGAAGAAGTGTTGGCGAAAGTGGCGTAACTAAGGCGACACCGGCCAGGGCGTCGGGGCTTCGCACCAAACCGGCTGGATGGGCCTCGTCGCGTCCTTGATTGACGAATGGCGGCGTTGACGAAAGCGAATGAACCGCTTCTTTTGTCATTGATGTCAAATTGCGCCCTCCTCGTAAGCGCGGATGAGGCGTTCGAGGGCTTTGATTTGTTGGCGTGTTTCGTCCCCTTGTTCGGTGTCGGCGCGGCGGCGCGGGCGTGGGTATTCCTTGACGGTGGTGACGGTGGGGACGATGTCCGCGCCGGCGGTGATGGCTTCTTCGATGGACTCGAAGTGGTGGTGTTCGGCCAGCGCGACGCGGCGCGGCGAGAGGATAAGCGTATAGCCCCTATCGCCGTAAGCTTCGGAAAACGCGCCGTCAATGGTTATCGCCAGGCCGCTGCGTTTGAGCGGCTCTTCGCCTTTTTCTACTTTTACCGGAACGTGGCCGTTGACGATGAGGCCGTCTTTCAAACCGAACTCACCTAACACTTTACGACAAAAATCAACTTCGTGAATCATCGGGAAATAGGGGTTTTTGTGCTCCTTGTGGGTGGTTTTGTCTTCCACGAAATAGGTTTCAAAAGTCGCCATGCGGTCTTTGCCGAAAAGTGGCGAGACCGGCCCCGTCCACAGATACCAGAACCAATCCTGGTCTGCGGTGGTCACGTCGTAGCCGTCGCGGAAGGCGCGGCGAACAACTGTGTCGAGCGCGTCAAACAAGGGGCGGCCCTGGTAGTCCTGGCCATCAACCGCCAATGGCAGAAACTCGCCCGCTTCGTCAACCGGCGTGCAGGCGTGAAAGATAAGCGCGTCGTCGCGGCGCAACCAAGTGGCCCCGCGCCGCGCCACAAAAGACATCTGTTCCCACATCCGTTGGCTGGTGACAAAGGATTGCTTCATCCGCGCCAGGCAAGCCGCCTCTTCGGGCGATAGTTTGTAAGGGTCGGCGGGGTCAATGGTCGGCAAATGGGTGTCGCGCAAGGGGTGGGTTTTGCCGTCAATCGTGACCACGCCTTTTTTGTAGTCAATACAGTGGAGCAAGGCGCGGTGTGCCAGGCCCCATTCGGGGTGGCGTTGGATGGTTTGGCCTTCGAGTTTGAACTGCATGATGGCGGCGGCTTTTTGTATCCGCGCCATCAGTAAATCCTCGCGCATCCCCGCGCCTTTGGCTTTGAAGCAGGCCGCCGGATCGCCGCTGTAAACATCACGCGCAAGTTTTTCCAACGGCGCGCACATTACCCCGTAGCCTTCTTCCAGTTGCGACAAACGGCGGTAACGAATTGAGACGCGCAACACGGTGGCGATTAACGCCTCTTGCCCCAGACACGCGCCCATCCACAGCGCGTCGTGATTGCCCCAAGTGAAGGAAACCGTCGGCTGCTCTTTGAGATAGGCAATAACATTGTCAATGCGTGGCCCTCTGTCGCCCAAATCGCCGGCCACGATGATTTCCGCCGCCGACAAATTGCGAATCAGGCGCGAGGCGGCGCGGACGGCTTGCAGGTCGCGCCCGCGCAGTGAAAGCGAATCGAGCATGGCGTTGATGTATGAGACGGGCCGCGCGTCGCCTGGTTCGCGCCAGAGTTCGGCAAATAGTTCGGCCCATTCGGGCGGCAAAAGCTCCAGCACCTGGCCGCGACGGTAGCTCCGCGCCAGTTCGCGGACAATCTCAAATTGCATCCGTAAAGTGCGGCGCACCCAGGTTTTCCGCTTGTTCTCGTCAGCCAGGGTTTCATACCAATAGCCCATCGCCTCACGGGGGTAGTACAAAACAGCCAGCAAATCGCGCAGTTCATCCCCGCTCAGACGGCTGGCAAAGAGATGCTCGACAAGCGGGCGTAGGCGTCCCGAAGCGTTATTGATGATGTGGCGTAGTTTCTTGTATTCGCCGTGCACATCGCTGAGAATATGCACCGTGCCTTTGGGCAAAGTAAGCGAAGCGCGTAAAGCCGCAACTTCCGCCGCCGCGAGGTCGGCGTTCGGGTAACGCTGCGACATCGCGCGCAAAACGGTCAATTCTTTGGCAGTAAATGAAAGGGCCATAAAAATTTCATCCTTAATGTTTTAATACGCAGAGCATATGGCTT
Source organism: Acidobacteriota bacterium (assembly GCA_043769325.1). Lineage (GTDB taxonomy): Bacteria > Acidobacteriota > Blastocatellia > Pyrinomonadales > Pyrinomonadaceae > JAYVJN01. The sequence goes on along the minus strand of JAYVJN010000248.1, from coordinate 5,872 downwards.
TAGGATGGATTTTTCTCGCGGCGAGTCGCAGAAGCGGCAGAATAACCACCCAAACTTATCAGAGAAATGCGCCGCTATTTTCACGCGAGTCTAATAGTGGTACAATTTGTTTCAACTAGATTGTTGTCAAAGGCGGGCCAACCATGTCCAAAAATCTGAGTGCGCTGTCGGGCCGCAAAGGGGTAAAGCAGAACCTTTTTGTCGAACTTAGCCGCGTCGCAACTAACAACGGCCAGGAGTTGCCGGATAAACTTGAGTTATTGAGCCGTGAATTTCTGGTCGGCACAGCCAATCTCTATGGCAGCGTCACTTTTTATGACTTCCTCAGCCCGGAAAATCAAGGTAAGAAGGTTTACGTCTGCAATGGCAGCGCGTGTCTCACCGCCGGCACGCAAGATGCCGTCACTCATAAATTACAAACTCATTTCCGGCCCGAAGAAGTCGGCGCGATGTGCTGTCTGGGACGTTGTCACGAGAACAGCGCGTTCCACTTCAACGGCAAGAACTATTCCGGCACGGCGATTGACGATTTTGTTAATATCCAAGCCAATGGTTCTGCGCGGCCCGATAATTACCGCGTCGCCGCGCCTGGCGCGCCGATATTAACCGCAGAATTGCCTGACATTGCCGATTATTACCAAATTTTGACCGCCGCGCTGCAACAAACGCCCGACGCGCTTTTGGCTGAACTCAAAACATCGGGCGCGCGTGGGCGTGGCGGCGCGGGCTTTCCCTTGGGGCTAAAACTGGAATCGTGCAAAAACACCCCGGGCCAACTTAAATTCATTGTTTGTAACGCCGACGAAGGCGACCCAGGCGCGTATTCTGACCGCTACATTTTAGAGGAACGGCCTCACGCGCTCTTGCTGGGCATGATGCTGGCGGGTTATGTGGTCGGGGCCGAGGTGGGCGTACTTTACATTCGCGGCGAATACCCCGAAGCGGTAGAAATCTGTGAACGAGAAATCGCCCGCTTGCGCGAGGCCGGTTGGCTGGGCGAGAAGATTCGCGGCTCGGCTTTTTCGTTTGAGTTTAAGATAATTAAAGCGCAAGGGGCCTATATTTGCGGTGAAGAGACCGCGCTACTTTCTTCTATCGAAGGCCAACGCCCCGAAGTGCGTGTGCGCCCGCCTTACCCGACGCAGCAAGGGCTCTTCAATAAACCCACCGTCGTCAATAACGTCGAAACGCTGGCTTGTATTCCTTACATCGTGCAAAATGGCGGGGCGCAATTCGCCGCCATCGGGACAGCTAAATCAACCGGCACAAAACTGGTCTGCCTGGACAGCCATTTCAACCGGCCTGGGATGTATGAGGTGGCGATGGGAACGCCTTTGTCTTTGGTGGTCAATGATTTAGGCGGCGGCTTTAAACGCCCCGTCAAGGCCCTGCACATCGGCGGGCCGCTCGGCGGATTAGTTCCCGTCCATAAAATTGACGACTTAACGGTTGATTTCGAGTCTTTCGCGCAGAACGGTTTTTTATTAGGCCATGCGTCGGTTGTGTGCGTGCCGGAAAGTTTCCCGATAGTCGAGTATCTCGAACACTTGTTTGAGTTTACGGCGCACGAAAGTTGCGGCAAATGCTTCCCCTGTCGTTTGGGCGCGACCCGCGGGGCCGAACTGCTCCACAAAGCCCGCCATTCGGCGTATAAGATTGACCGGACGCTCTTTACGGATTTGGTCGAGACGATGGAAATCGGTTCTTTGTGCGCGTTGGGCGGCGGCGTGCCTTTGCCGGTGCGAAACGCTTTGCAGTATTTTGGCGATGAATTAGCCCCTTACTTTAATGGCTAAAACCTCGGACATCAGCAGCAAACGGCTCATCAGCCTCGACCCGCAAGCGTGGGCGCGTTGGGCCTTGGGGCGCGACGATTTGACGGATTGCGAAGTGCTGTCCGGCGAGTTCCAGCTATTGAGCCGTGACACGGATACGCTGATGCGCGTCGCGGCCCCGCTCTTGGGTAACTTTCTGATTCTGTTCGAGATTCAGTTGCGCTATACAAAGGCCATGCCGCGCCGTTTACGCGCCTACGCCGCCTTAGCCGAAGAAAAATACCAGTTGCCGGTCTTTGTCATTTTGGTCAACATTCGCCGCGTCGCGGATGAAACCGAAATCGCGCGTCGTTACGAATCCACGTTTTTAGGCCAACACGCGCGACAGGATTATCACGTCATCAATCTGTGGGAAATCCCTTGTGAAGAGGTGCTGGCCCTTGACCTGCCGACGCTTTTACCCTTTGTCCCCGCCATGCGCGGCGGCGACACTCAGGAAGTTGTGCGAGAAGCACTGGAAAAATTGCGCGGTAGTGTACAATTACAAGAGGACGAACGTTTGAAAGATATGGCGCTGGCGATGCTCTCATTTGCGCGTTATACGCTCTCCGACGAAGATCTGCAAAATGTTGTGAGGTGGTCAAATATGCTTAATATCGTGCGGGAATCGCCGCTCTACCAAGACATCATCCGCGAAGGTATGCGCGAGGGTATGCGCGAAGGCCAGTTAGAAGGTGAGCGCAAGGGCTTGCAAAAGGGGCGTGAGCAAGAATCCCGCGCTATCGTCACACGGCTCTTGATGCGCCGCTTCGGGCCGTTGGATAGAGGGCTTCGCGGGCGTATCAACAAACTGCCGTTGGCGCGGGCCGAGGATTTGGCCGAGGCTTTGTTTGATTTCACCTCGCTGGCGGATGTGGAGGCCTGGTTGAATGCGGAACCAAACAGCTAATACGGGAGGCGTTTATGAGCCAGACTGTTGCATTTATTGATGATAAGCCGTTTGCGGTGGAAGCGGGCGAGACGATTTTGTCGTTTATACGTCGCCACGAAGGTAAAGATTTAGTGCCGACTTTGTGCGACGCGCCGAACCTGGAGCCTTTTGGTTCGTGTCGCGTGTGCAGCGTGGACGTGGCCCTGCACGCCGGCGGGCCGGTCAAGGCGCAAGCCTCTTGCCACACACCGGTTATGGCCGGTTCGCACATTTATCCTTCGTCGGAACGCATCCTAAAGCTGCGCCGCAACATCATCGAACTCGTCCTGACCGACCATCCGCTGGATTGCCTGACGTGCGAAGTCAATAACAACTGCGAACTCCAAGACGTGGCGGCCCGCGTCGGCATTCGCAAGGTGCGTTACCCCGAAGGCAAAAATCATCTTGACCGCCAAAAAGACCTCAGCCACCCCTACATGACATCGGATTTGAGCAAGTGTATTAACTGTTTTCGTTGCGTGCGTGCGTGCGACGAAGTGCAGGGCGAACTTGTTCTCAGCATGGCGGGGCGCGGTTTTGACAGCCACATCGTTAAGGGCGCGAACGTCAGTTTCAATGAGTCCGACTGTGTCTCTTGCGGGGCTTGCGCCCAGGCTTGCCCGACCTCAGCTATTTCGGATGTCTTTGAATCAAAAGCGATTGGCGCGACAAACAAGACGCGCACAATCTGCACCTATTGCGGCGTAGGCTGCAACCTGGAAGTGTCAACCGTCGGCGGCAAAGTCCGCAGCATCCAAGCCCCTTATGATGCCGCTGTCAATCAAGGCCACACTTGTCTCAAGGGCCGTTTCGCCTTCTCGTTTTACAATCATCCCGAACGGCTGAGAACCCCGCTCATCCGCAAAAACGGCAAACTCGAACCCGCGACGTGGGACGAGGCTTACGACTATATCGCCAACGAATTTACACGAATCAAAGACACTTACGGTGCGGATTCGATTGCCGGCGTTTCTTCGGCGCGTTGCACCAACGAAGAAAACTATTTGATGCAAAAGTTTATCCGCGTCGTTATCGGGACAAATAACATAGACAGTTGCGCCCGCGTCTGCCATTCGCCGACGGCCCTGGGAATGCAACGCACTTTCGGCACCGGCGCAGCCACAAATTCGGTAATTGACCTAAAATATACCGATTGCATCATGATAATCGGGGCCAACCCGACGGACGCACATCCGGTTACAGGCGCGAAGATGAAACAGTTTGCCATGAAGGGCAAGCCGGTCATCGTCATTGACCCGCGCAAAACCGAAATGGCGCGTTACGCCACTTATCACTTGCAACTGCGGCCCGGCACAAACGTCGCCGTGCTGAATATGCTGCTCTATTACATCATCAGCGAAGGGCTGGAAGACCAAGACTTTATCGCCGCCCGCACCGAAGGTTACGACCAATTCCGCGAGGAGATTCTGCGTTTGGATATTGCCGAACTCGAAAATATCAGCGGGGTTGACCGCAATCTGGCGCGGGAAGCCGCCTTAGCTTACGCGAACTCGCCCCGCGCTATGTCTTTTCATGGTTTAGGCGTGACCGAGCATTCGCAAGGCACTTTCGCCGTGATGCTCATCGCGGATTTGGCGATGATTACCGGAAATATCGGACGGCGCGGCGTTGGCGTTAACCCTCTGCGCGGGCAAAATAATGTGCAGGGCGCGGCGGATATGGGCTGCCAACCGCATCAGGGCGCGGGCTATTTAGACGTGACAAACCCCGCTTACCATCGGCTTTATGAAGATTTCTATGGCGTTAAGTTGCCTGATTATGTCGGGTTAAAGATTCCGCAGATGTACAATGCCGCGCTCGACAATAAACTTAAAGCGATGTGGGTGATGGGCGAAGATTTGGTGCAGACCGACCCGAACACGCATCATGTCCGGGCGGCCATGGAAAAGCTGGAACTGTTGATTGTGCAAGAGATATTCATGTCCGAAACGTGCGAGATGGCCCACGTCGTCTTGCCGGCGTCTTCGTTTTTGGAAAAGAGCGGCACTTTTACCAACGGCGAACGCCGCATACAGCGCGTCAACAGCGTCGTCGAACCCATCCCCGGCACGAAACCCGACGGGCAAATTGTAGTTGACCTGATGAACCGCATGGGCCACCCGCAACCCGCTTACGACCCCGCGACACTGTTACAGGAAATCTCGCAAATCGTGCCGTTTTTCAAAGGCGTGCGCTGGGAAGAATTAGGCGAAAACGGTAAACAATGGCCCGTCTTAGAGGACGGCATCGGCACGGAAATTCTGCATATCGAATCATTTAAGCGCGGCAAAGGGATGTTTAACTTCACTCCCTTCCGCGAAAGCACGGAAATTGTTGATAACCAGGTCGAATTTCCTTACATCATCACCACCAACCGCGAGTTGGAGCATTATAATTGCGGCACTATGACCCGCCGCACCCGCAACGCCCAAATTCTTACCGAGGATGTTTTGCTTATCAACCCCAATGACGCCCGCAAGAACTTAATCCATGACGGCGACATGGTCTGCGTTGAATCCGCGCGCGGCGAAATCACCATCAAGGCGCGGCTGACGGATGAGGTTAAACCAGGCATCCTCAGCACGACCTTTCATTTCCCCGACATCAAAGTTAATGACATAACTTCCAGCGTTAGTGACTCTGAGGCGCTATGTCCTGAATATAAAGTTGTGGCCTGTAATATCAAGCCTTGCAATGTAAACAAGTGAAAAAGTTAGAGTTACGCTTTCATGCGTGAGAGTTACGCCGCCCGGCGCGACGCGACGGCGTAACAACGCCGGAACACTTTCTTTTACTTGCTTAGGACGGCTACCCCGCCTGAGCCGCTATTGCCGGATGTTCGAGGAGCGAGGCATCAAGGAAAAAGTGTTTGACGCCGCCGCACATAAAGGTTTCTTCCAGCCATTCCACTTCGCCGGTGGTCACATCATACATCGCGCCGATGAGCGCAATTTCTCGTCGTTCAATCATTTGCCGCAAGACCATACTGCGTTCGATGATACCTTCTACGCTGCGTGTGACTTGGAGGTGCGCGACCTTTTCTACGAATTCAGGGTTACTCGCGGTGCGGTTTTCCGTCACGGTTCTTTCGTAATAGATTGCCGGTTGAATGCGATTCAGCAGGGTG
>JAYVJN010000247.1:0-6905 GCA_043769325.1 Acidobacteriota bacterium | reverse complement strand
AAGGCCGCAACGCGGCAGCAGGCAGCCAGCAGCCGGCAGCAGACAGTAAGAAGCCGCGTTGCGCTAACACAGCCAGAACCGCCGCCGCCGTCCTGTCTCTGCTAATGACTTTCCGGCGGGGTCGCCAGTAGCAGCATTTCTCTTTTTCTACTGCCTGCTGCCTGCTGCCTGCTGCCTACTGGCTTCAAGGTGGGGCGCGTCTTTTTCGGCGTACAAGCGAAAACTCCGCGCTTCCGGCCAAAACCTTTAAGGCATTCGGATTGCTACAAGTTGAGGCTTCGGGTAACATACAGTCCGTTGTCTGAATCAGAACGCGGGTTGCCCCTCAAACTTCTGGAATTTATGCCTTTTGCCACTATCGAAGAAGCCGCCGACGACATCCGCGCCGGCAAAATGGTCATTGTCGTGGACGATGAAGACCGCGAAAACGAGGGCGACCTGGTGTGCGCGGCGGAACTGGTGACGCCGGAAATCATCAATTTCATGGCGACCCACGCACGCGGGCTGATTTGTCTGCCCTTGACCGAAGAGCGTTGCGACGAACTGCAATTGCCGATGCAGGTTTCGGATAACACATCCTCTTTCGGCACAGCGTTTACTGTCTCTATCGAAGCGCGGCAAGGCGTCACCACCGGCATCTCGGCGGCAGACCGCGCCACCACCATCCTGACCGCCGTAAACCCCGCCACAAAAGCCTCAGATTTAGCCCGGCCCGGTCACGTTTTCCCTTTACGCGCCCGCGCCGGCGGCGTCCTGGTGCGGCCCGGACAGACCGAGGCGAGCGTGGATTTGGCGCGTATCGCGGGGCTGCAACCGGCGGGTGTAATTTGCGAGATTATGAACGCCGACGGCACAATGGCGCGGCTGCCGGAACTGCAAACCTTCGCCGCGCGACACGAGCTAAAACTTATTTCCGTCGCTGATTTAGTCAATTACCGTATCCAGAAAGAGACTCTGGTGCGCCGCATATCTGAGGCCGATTTGCCGACAACTTACGGGCCATTCCGCGCGATTTTGTACGAAAACATTATTAACGGTGAGGTTCACGTCGCGCTCGTTATGGGCGAGGCGCAGACGGACGAACCCGTCTTGGTGCGCGTGCATACGGAAAACGTGACGTTTGCGATGTTTGGTTCGTTAGTTGGCGGGGCCGGAGCGCAGTTGCGGGCGTCGCTGGAAAAAATCTCAGAAGCGGGGCGCGGCGTAATTTTATATCTGCGCCAGAGGGAACATAATCTCGACTTGGTGCATCAACTTAAAACCTACGCGGTGATGCAAGAGCGCGGTTTGAGTTTGTCCGAGGCCCGCCGCGAAACCGGCTACGGCGTGCGCCGCGATTACGGCATCGGGGCGCAAATTCTGCATGAATTGGGCTTGCGCCGCATCACCCTGTTGACGGATAAACCGCCCCGCGTGGCGGCCCTCGAAGGCTTTGGACTGGAACTGGCGGGCCACATTCCGCTCGAATCCGGGTTCGCAGACATCTTGTCTGCATCCGGTTCGGCAACTCAACGTTAAAGAACAACCGCGCCGCGTGATATTTTAACTGCTTCTTGGCAAACGGATTACTCGCCTTCAGCGAGTTTGCAGACAAGATGTCTGCGAACCCAGAAAGATGACAGAACACGACGAAACACCGGAAACTACTCAACCGCCGCCGCGCCGTTGGCTGTCGTGGCGCACATTTCGCCGCGTGTTGCTGGCATCTGGTGGTTTGCTTATCGGCTTGGTTTTATTGGCGGTTATCGCGCAGTGGACGGGTTTGGTTGACCGCTATGTTGAACGGAGCATCAAGGCGCGTCTGTTGCAGTTCGGCGTGAAAATCGAGATGGGTTCATTTGCCACCAGTTTCGGCCCGCGTTTTGAACTCAAAGATGTCAAACTAATTGACCAACAGACTGGCGAACAGCTTGGCAAGATTGACCGCGTAAAAGGGCGCATCCGTTTCAGCGACCTTTTGGCTTTTCGCCTGTCGCGCAAGATGGACTTAGAGGAGTTAGACATTGACGGCCTCGAAATCTGGGTTAAATTTGACAAAGACGGCAACTCCAATTTTCGTTACCTGCACGAAGGCCCGCCCACCCCACGCCTGACTTTCGACTTTTCGGCGGGCAAAATCAACCTCAGCAACAGCCGTATTGTTTACGGCGACCAGCGTTTCGACCTCTCCGCCAACGGCAACAACTTCGCCGCGCAAGTCCAGACGGTTGACCGCGCATTGCCGCCGGCAGAACGCGCTTTTAACGTAAATATCTCGTCAGACGGCGCGAATTTTACCTACAACGACAAAAAGGTTGACAACCTCAGCTTGCGCGCCAAAGCCAAAGTCAGCCGCCAACGCGCCGACATCGAAGAACTTGTCTTGCGTTCGCCCTTTTCCGAATCGCGTTTGCATGGCGCGGTGGATGATTTACAGAAACTAACTTACCGTTTTGAACTCGATTCCAGCATTGATTTACAGCAAGCGGCGGAAGTTTTCCAGCCCGGCGCAGCCCTGCGCGGCAACGGCAATCTAAACGGCACTGTCACCGGCGAAGGCGCGAAATATCAGGTGGACGCCGGTTTCAAGGCCGACGCGCTGGCCGCCGACCAGATTTATTTGAAAGGTTTGGCTGTAACAGCTAAAGGCGGCGGCGAGAACCAGACATATGACATCACCGGCAAGGCCGTCGCGGAATTATTGACCGCCGGCGATTTCCAGATGGACGAAATGCAAATCGCCGGTAAATTGATGGGCACCGGCACAGATTTTCGTTGGCTGGGTGAACTGCGTTCGGCGGCGGCGCGTTACGGTAAACAGGCTACCGTCAGCGACTTAATCATCAACGATGTGCGGGCCGAGATGAAAGACAAACAACTCGCGGCGCAGGTTGGCGAAGCGCAGGCCGCGAAAATCATCGCCGAACAAGCCCAACTCGACAACTTCCGCGCCAACGGCATCAGCGTCGTCCGCACCTTGCAAGGCGCGATTCAGGCCACGATTGACAACGCGAATATCGCTTCGGTCAATGCGTCGGGCGCAAAGGTTCGCGGTATTCGGGCCAGCGGCATCACTGTTTCCAACCAAGGCAGCCAGACCGAAGTTGTGACCCAACGAGTCGCCGCCGATAACGCCGAGGCGCAAGGCGCGCAAGTTAAAAATATCAACGCGGACGCAGTCGCCGTAACCAACGACGGCGCAAACACAAATGTCACAACGGGCCGCGTCACGGTTGGCGGCGTGAACGCGCCGGGCGCGATTGTAGGCAGCATTAATGTCGCCGGCGTGCGCCTCTCCGTGCGCGACGGGCGGGTTGCCGGCGAAAGCGGCGACGTTACCATCAGCGATGTTAAGCTGCCGTCTAATAAAGATTTACCCGGCGGCGGCGCGCTCACGGACATCCGCGCCGCGCGGCCCGTCTTTACGCTTGAACCATCGGGCCGTTACCGCGCCAGTATGGATTTGAGTCTCGGCGGCGGCATCTTGGGTTCGCTAAAACTGGGCCGCGCCACTGCCGCCGTGACCGCGACGGACACCGAAATCCAGGCCAATAATTTCACCGCCGAAATACTCAACGGCAACGCCAACGGCAACGCCACCATCAATTTGGCGGGCGGCGCGTCAAAGGTCAACACTACTTTCGCGGGTTTGGACGTGGGCGGTCTGCTTGCCAGCGTGTCGGGGCAAGTCGCGCCGCTTTTGGCCGGTAAAGCCAACGGCAAAGCGGATTTAACCTTTAACGGCACGGACGTCCGCAACGCCAGTGGCGCGGTGGAAGCGAAATTCACCGGCGAAACCGGCAAGACGGGCAATCGTCTCCCGCTCAACGGCGATTTGCTCGTCCGCGCCGAACGCGGCAATTTCACCTTGCAACGCGCCGAATTCCGCACGCCAGCCAGTACAATAACCGCTTCGGGCCAGGTCTCGCTGGCGAAAAATACGGGTGATTTGACCATCGGATTATCCTCCACAAACGCCCAAGAGTTGCAAGCGTTGGCTTTAACCAGCGGGTTGCTGCCGCCGCAAATCCAATCCCAAGCCGACACTTACGCCGAACGCTACGCCCTCGGCGGCGAACTTGCTTTCAATGGCAAGGTAAGCGGTAACTTGTCGAACCCGTTGATTGAAGGGCGGGCTTCTATCGGTTCGATTTTGGCAAACGGGCAAAACGCGGGTTCACTCGCCGCCACGCTGCGCATCGCGCCCGACGAAATCCGCGTCACTGACGGCGCTTTGCGCGACCCTTCCGGTGGCACGATTGCTTTTAGCGTCACGGCCCCGCAACCCGCCGCCGACAATATCGCCGTCGAAGCCACGCTCAATCAGGTGGACGGCGCGAATCTGGCGCGGTTGGCCCCATTCGATTTGGCTTTCCGCACGGACGCCAAACTTTCGGGTCGCGTGCAAGTCAACGGCTTGCCGCAAAACATGAGCGGACAGGCCGAAATCAACAGCAGCGCGGGTCTTATACAAGGCGCGGAGTTCACGCAAACCTTTGATGCGCTGGCTTTACGCGCCACTTTCACCGGCACGCAAATCAATCTGGAAAAAGTTGACGCGGCCCTGCCTTTCGGCACAATCGCGGCGACGGGCCAAATTGACCTTACTACTTTGGACAAGCCTGGCTTGCAGTTACGCGCTCAAAGCCAAAATCTTTCGCTGGCGGGTTTGGTCAAAGCCTTTGCCAAAACGGGCGAAAAGCCTTTGGATATTACCGGCGAGGCGGCAATTGACATCGCCTTGCGGGTTCCCAATCTCAGCGCGCAGGATTTTTCCGCCGCCGAAATCACCGTCAACGGCACGGCCCCGCAATTCACTCTCAACGGCCTCAACACGGGCGGGCTGACGCTCATAGGTCGCACGGAAAACAAACAGTTTAACCTCAACCTGGCAACGGGCATCTTAGGCCCGCCGCAGACCATCACGGCCCGCGTGGATTTGACCAGCCTGAATTTGCCTTTCACAGCAGAAACTTCGCTTAATAACGCCGACCTCGCGCCGCTCATCGCCATCTTTGCGCCCGACGCGACGCAAGTGGGCGCGGGTGCGCGGGCGACGGGCGTTTTGCGCGCGCAAGGCAGCGTCTATGAAAAAGACGATGACTCCGGCGACCAGGTTTTCAGCCTGGCGAAACTCAACGGCACGGCCAATTTTTCGGCCTTCACCATTCAGGCGCAAGATATTCAAATGAACGGCGTGGCCCCCGTGATTGTCAATTTTGGCCTCAATGAACTTACTTTTGAACGGGCCAACTTTACCGGCACGGGCACTAATCTGAACATCAGCGGCTCACTGGCGCGTAATGATGTGGGCCGGCAAAACCTCAGTCTCGACGGCAAATTTAACTTGCGCCTTCTCAATGGTTTCGTCCCCGACACCTTTTTCAACGGCCTGGCGGATGCCAGCGTGCGCGTCACCGGCAGTTACGCGAACCCGCGTATCGGCGGCACGGCGTCAGTGGCAAACGGTTCATTTTCCCGGCTTATCGGCAACGAACGCCTGACGCTGACCAGTGTGCGGGCGCAGATTTTGTTCAATCAAACGCAAGCGGAAGTCACCCGCGTCGAAGGCATTTTGGGCGGTGGACGCATCACCGCGCAGGGCGGTGTTGTCTTGAATGGTTTTACGCCGGCGCAGTATCGCCTGACGGTGCGCGGCAACAACGTCACCGTGCCGTTTCCCGCCGGCTTTCGTTCCACCACCGACGGACAGCTTGAGGTGAGCGGTTTCAAAGATAAGGACGGCGTCAACAAACGCCTCATCGCGGGCCGCTTAAATGTCAAACGCGCCGAATACACCAGTGCTATTGACGTGGCCGATTTTCTCGCCCGCCGTCCCGAAACCTCGCTGGCGACAGTGCAGGACGACGCTACCGAATTTGAGGAAAACACGCAGCTTGACCTTAGTTTGGAGGGCCGCGACGCGCTCATCGTGCGCAACAAACAGATTGACGCGCTCGGTTCGCTTTCGCTGCGCATTACCGGCGCGGTCTCTGAACCGATTTACGGCGGGCGCATCACGGCTTCCCGCGCTTCGCTTGATTTTCTCGGCCAGCGTTACGAATTGACACGCGGTTACATAGATTTGCCGGGCCGTCTCAACGCCGAACCGGAGTTGAACATTCAGGCCGAAGCGAACATCAAATCTTATCGGGTGAATTTGCGCGTGACCGGCCCGCTCGCGCAATCCCGCGCCGAGTTGAAATCCGACCCGGCCCTGCCGCAAGCCGACATTGTGGCGTTGATTACCACCGGCCAATTAGACCAGGGCGTGACCGGCGGTTCGGCCCTGGCGCGCAGCGAAGTCGGTTCGGCGGCTACCGTTTTGTCCGAGGCCATCATCAACGCGCCGGTGCGCAAGGCAACGGATAAGCTTTTTGGTTTGAACCGCTTCGAGATTGACCCGCGCATCTCTGACAGAGGCGTGGTGAACCCGACGGCGCGGCTTACGGTGGGCAAACAAATCAATCGAGACCTTTCGCTGACCTACTCCACCAATTTGGCCGCCGACCAAAATCAAGTCGTGGCAGTGGAGTATCGCCTTTCCAACCGGCTTTCGTTTATCGCGCAGTACGAACAAGCTCCGGTCAGCGGCTTTAGTTCCAAAAATAATATCTTTAGCTTTGAAGTAAGATTGAAGAAGAGATTTTGATGAGCAAGCAGGCAGCAGGCAGCAGGCAGCAGGCAGTCGGCAGCAGTCGGCAGGCAGCAGTTGGCAGTCCGCAGGGAGCGGGCGGCAGGCCGCGGGCGGCCCGACAACTATCGCTCGTTGGCTTTGGTCTGTGGTTTTGGCTTCTGCTGCCTGCTGCCTACTGCCTACTGGCTTCTCTGCGGAAAACACAGAAAACGCGGAAATAAGCAAAGGTAAGCAAAGGCAGAACTTGGCTGCTTTTTTCCGTGTGTTTCGCGTGTTCCGCAGACAATTC
>JAYVJN010000246.1:0-4710 GCA_043769325.1 Acidobacteriota bacterium | reverse complement strand
ATAACCACGATTTTGTCGGTGGCAAAACGCGCTAAAGTCTTTTCGATGAACAAAAAAAGACGAGTTTTCCATATGCCGTAATAGCTGTGGAAAATATGGCCGTGATAGGTGTGGACGAAGCGGCACGAACGCGCACTTGGCGTCAACAACTTGTAGAAAAAACCGGCCACGCGGCCCGCTGTGCCGGCTTTGGCGGTGTGTGTGTGGACGATGTCGGGGCGTTCGCGGCGGAAAAGTTTGAACAATTTCCAGATGGTAATGATGTCGCGCGGTGAGATTTCGCGGCTCATCTCCTTCATTATCAAAGGTGCGACACCGTGTTGCGTGGCAAAGTAACTCATGTCCTCTTCGCCCTCCGGCACGACGCCGGCGACGAGCAAAGTCTCATATTCCGGCAAGCCTTCTGTCAACCACACGACATGACGCGCCGGGCCGCCGACGTTCAAACGCGCAATGATGCGGACAATCTTCTGGGTTCGCCGGCGTCCCGCCTGCACCTCTTGGGCCGCGCTTAACTCACCCATCACAACTCAACCCCCGCCAATTGCACCCGCCATGCCGCGCTGCTCCAGGGCCAATCCTCAGCTTTTTCACACAAACCCGCCTTGACCGGATTCTGTTCAATATACTCCCAGGCCCGCTTAAAGTGCGTCTCATCGCGGATATAGCGGTCAAATGATTCGGCTTGCCAAAAGGTGCCGGCGCGTTGGAGTATTTTATTGGCTTCTTTTGAGGTGAACGACTTCCAAGAGTGTAGAATACCCGCCAAAGTAAATCCGTTGTTTGGCGTCAATAAAACGTGGACATGATTGGGCATAACCACCCAAGTATGAAGCAGATAGCGCACGCTGTCGAAATAACGCAAAGCGTTGTCCGTCATTTCGCCAACGCGCCCGTCTTTCAGCCACACCGGGCCTAAACCCTGGTCAAGGTAATCTTCCATGCGTCGGCGTCTTTCGGCCTCCGCTTTCTTTTGCTCCGGCCATTTGGCTAATTCTTCGGCCCAACGGTCAAGCAAATGCTTGGGCAACGAACCAAACAAACGAAAAGTCAGTACTTGCGGGATTTCGCCCCCGTCAAAATGCGGCAAATAACCGCGCATATACCATTCCGGCGGGGTGGAATTGCCGTCGCCGTCTTTATGTCTGAGCCGGTCAGCTTGAGAAAACTTGGGTAGGCGTTTGTTCCAATTCATAATTCTGGGTGCGGAGTTCGGATAGCTGCGCTGTTTTACTCTGGGTTCGCAGTCATCTTGACTGCGCCGGTTGGGTTAGCCAATGCTGTTATGACAACCGCAAACTGCGCTCAAGTTTGTTGGTGTTGTGGCGGGCGCAGTCAAGATGACTGCGAACCCAGATTGAACCACAGTTCTAACATCAGCAGTGTCCACAGTTGGTGCGCATAGTCGGCGCGTCCGGCGGTGTGTTCGTCCACAAAGCGACGCACGATTTCGGGTTTAAACAAATTTCGCCTCATGGCTTTGTCGGACAGCACAGTCTCGCGCAGAAAGCCTTCCAGCGGGCCGCGAAACCAGTGGCCGATGGGGACGCCGAAGCCCATCTTGGGGCGTTTTAAGTTTTCTTGCGGCAGCAATTTACCCAAGACGCGCTTGAGTAGATATTTCGTCGTCAAACCGCGCAATTTTAGGTTTTCCGGTAGGCTTGCGGCAAATTCGATGACGTGATGGTCGAGAAATGGGGAACGCGCTTCCAGCGAGACCGCCATCGTTGCGATGTCCACTTTCGCCAGCAAATCGTTAGGCAAATAGGTCATCGTATCAGTCAGCAAAGTCGCGTCCACGATGCCCGCGCCGTTGGCCCGCGCGAACCAGGGCGCGAGCACATCTGCGGTTTTGTGTGGCGCGATTTGGCGGGCGAAATCATCGGTGTAAAGTTCGCGCTTGGCGGTTTCGTCAAACGCTGAAACCCAACGCAAATACCTGTCAACACGAGGCATAGAAGCGGCGCGTAAGAACCGTTGAAAGCGCACGGCGCGGCTGCGGAATCCACCTGATGCAGGGAACGCGGCAACGGATGGTTCAATCACGCTTTGCCGCAACAGGCGCGGCAGTTTGTGGTAGCGTTCAGCCAGACGCATGGCGGCGTAGCGTTCATAACCGGCAAAGGTTTCGTCGCCGCCGTCGCCGTTCAAGGCAACAGTGACGTGGCGGCGGGTTTCGCGGGCGACGTAATAGGTCGGAATCGCCGAAGAGTCCGCGTAAGGTTCGCCGTAATGCTCAACCAACATGGGCAAAACTTCGAGCGCATCGGGCTTGACGATAAATTCGTGATGCTCGGCCCCGATGTGTTCGGCGACGCGGCGGGCGTGGTGCAATTCGCTAAAGTCTTGCTCTTCAAAGCCGATGGAAAAGGTCTTGACAGGAGTGGGCGATTCCTGCGCCATCAGCGCGACAATTGCGCTGGAATCCACGCCGCCTGACAGAAACGCGCCCAAAGGGACTTCGGAAATCAGGCGCAGTTTAACGGCTTCGCGTAATAAGGAAACGGCGCGTTCGCCGGCTTCTGACTCGCTGATTTTCAGTTTCTTGGAGAAATCCGGTAGCCAATAACGTTGCGTTTCAATTGTGCCGCGCCGCCAGCGCAGCCAATGGCCTGGTTCAAGTTTGCGGATTTGCCGGTATGCTGTGAGCGGCGCGGGGACGCACATAAACGACAAATAATGGTGAATAGCTTCGGGCGCAATTTCGCGGCTGATGTCGGGGTGTTGCAGCAGGGCTTGAAATTCGGAGCCAAAAATCAGTTGCCCGTTGGCTTCCGCGTAGAGCAAAGGCTTTTTGCCCACGCGGTCGCGGGCGATGAAGAGTTCTTGTTTGGTTTCGTCCCAAATCGCAAAGGCAAACATTCCGCGCAGATATTTGGGGCAATCCGCGCCATATTGGTCGTAGGCGTGAACGATGGCTTCGGTATCGGAGTTGGTGCGAAATTCGTGACCCAACTTTTCGAGGTCGGCGCGTAGCTCTAAATAGTTGTAAATCTCGCCGTTAAAGACAATCCAGGCGGTGTGTGCGCGGTTGGGAATGGGTTGCTGTCCGCCTTTGAGGTCAATGATGGCGAGCCGCCGCATTGCCAGACCAATCGGGCCATTGCGGTAAAAACCGTCCTCGTCAGGCCCGCGATGCGTTATCGCCGCGCACATTCGCGCCAGCACGCCCGCATCAGCGTCGCGCCCATCGTTTCTGACAAATCCGACAATGCCACACATTAGATTTTGGATTTTAGATTTTGGATTTTAGATTAGAATTGGCACTGCTGCGCAGTAATCTAAAACCGCAAATTCTTCTGTTCTGTCCGCAGTTTCGCTTCTTTGCGTTGGCGTTTGCGGTCTTCACGTTTTTCGAGAAAGATTTCGTAACCAATGCCGACGAAAATAAAGTAAAACACCAAAAGTTGGGCGCGTTGGCGATAGGCCGTGCCGACATTGCCCTGAAAGATTGAATAAGCCAGCGTCAGAATTGTGGTAAAGAGGAGAATTGCCGAGACTTGCCGCAATTTGTAGCGCAACGCAAACCAGATACCGGTCACCAACGCTGGAAACGAGAGCCACCAAACCATCATTTCGGGAAACGTGATGCTTTGACGTAGAGACGCAAGTTGCCAGGGAAACGGCGCAAATAACAGGTAAGTCAAACCAACCGGAATGGTCGAAAGCGCGCCAGAAGCGGTAGAAACGTCGGCGTCTTCGGCAAAGCCCGATTCGGCGGCGTTAGAAGCGTCGCGGCGGCTGCGCTGCACTTCGTCAAGCCGCGTGAATTTTTCCAGTTGCACGTCCGCTAAACGGCCCACACCCAAATACGCCAAACCCGCGCAAACTATCACAATAATCACGAATTGGCGGACAAAACTTTCTGCCGTCATGCTACGCGCGCCTAAGAAAAAGGCGGCGGCAACAGCGACAGCCATGATGTAGAAAATGTAAAAACGCAAACTCAACAAACCCATCAGGCCGAACAACAAACCAAAAATATAGCCGACGCTTAATCTTTCGCTCAACTTGAGCGTCGCCAGGATGCAGAAGGCCAACAGAAACACGATGGGGGCGTCTTTTAGCCCTTGCGAAGACCACAAAACCAACGAAGGGAAAAAGCCAACTAGCAGGGCGGAAAGGCGGGCGGCGCGTTTATTCTCGAAAATATGGCGCGTGCAAAGGTAAATGACCGGCGCGGTAGCGGCCCCGAAAACAGCGTTGACAAACTGCACCGCCAGCATATTGCGCCCGATAAGGCCGTAAATGCCGCCCACCAGATAAATCATGCCCCAGCCCGAAACGCCTGTGCCGTAACGCGCCGTGAAACGCTCCATCGTAAATTCGTGGACGGTGTTGCCCAACCAGATATTTAACTGCGTTTCGCCAAAAAAGTCGTAAGTGTAGGCGTCGCCGCCGAAGAAATCTTGCAGGTTGAACAGGAAAATCAAGGAGGCCAACGTCATTCGCACCAGTAACGCGAAAATAAATATCCGCACCAGAAAGACTGAATCATCGTCGCTTGCCCGCGCAATGTAAGAGCCGGCCAACAATGTCAATAACCCACACAGTCCTAACGCCTTAGCGCACGACGGCACATCCGTTACGCCATATAGCGCAACAGCATCCGCCGGCGTCAGCAAAGGCACTAGGAATAGCACTCCTAAACATAGGGCCAAAAGTAAAGCTGCAATAATTCCGTTCATGCAAGAGTGGGTGAGCGGTGGG
>JAYVJN010000245.1:0-3940 GCA_043769325.1 Acidobacteriota bacterium | reverse complement strand
ACCGCCGCGCTTAAATCAATGCCGACAATATCTTGCGCCCCCCAATGCGCCGCCAGAGCGGTGTGCCGGCCCTTGCCGCAACCGCCTTCGAGTATCGCTTTGCCGGCGAAAAACTCCGGTTTGACGGGTTGCAGCCAGCCGAGAAATTGCTCGGAGTATTTCTCGTCCTCTTGCGTAAAATGCGTCCACTGCCAACCGAAATTCTCGGCGGTGGCGGCTTTGTCTTTTTCCACTTCATCCAGCGCGGCGAAGCGCGGCACGCCCCGCACGATGGGCCAGTTCAAAGCGCACGCGGCGCAACTGATTTCGCCCGTGAGAATCTCGCCGGCCTCGCTCTCGCGGGCGTAAACGGAAATGCCACCGCCGCATTCGGGGCAAGCCAGATAGTTAAATAAACGTTCTTTCATAGACAGGATTAACAGGGTTTCGCAGGATGGACAGGATAACACTATAGACAAAATCTCTCATGTAAACCTTGAAAAACCCTGTCCATCCTGTCTATTTTCTAACGCCGAAACCACTCGACAAACTTCTTGATGCCTTCTTCAATCGGCGTGGTCGGATTGTAGTTTAGCACCTTACGGGCGCGGCTGATGTCCGCGAAGGTCTGCGGCACGTCGCCGGGCTGCATGGGTTGGCGGTCAATGACGGCCTTTTGCCCGACGGCATCTTCAATCAGCGCAATCAGTTCGCGCAGCTCGATGGTGCGCGATTCGCCCAGGTTTATCACTTCGTAGGGCGTCTGGTCGTAATCAATCGCGGCGCGGACGCCCTGCATGATGTCGTCAATATAGGTGTAATCGCGCCGAGTTGTGCCGTCGCCAAAGACGGGAATCGCGCGGCCCTCGCTGATGAATTTGGTGAATTTATGGATGGCTAAATCGGGCCGTTGGCGCGCGCCGTAAACCGTGAAGAATCTTAGACACACGCAGCGCAAGCCGTAAAGGTGGGCGTAGGTGTGGCAGAGCAATTCGCCCGCCGCTTTGGTCGCCGCGTAGGGCGAAATGGGGTGGAAAATCGGGTCGTCTTCGGCAAACGGCACTTTTTCGTTGACGCCGTAAACCGAAGACGACGACGCGAAAACAAACTGCGGCACGTTATATTTACGCGCCAGTTCCAACAAATTGACCGTGCCGTTAATGTTGGTTTCGGTATAAAGCACGGGTTCGGCGAGCGAAGGCCGCACCCCGGCCCGCGCCGCCAGGTGCACCACGACATCCAAATCGCTGGCCGCAAAAATACGTTCCAGCGCGGCGTAAGCGCGGATGTCAGCTTCGACGAGACGACAGTTGGCATTGCCCAAACCCTCGCGGATGTTATCGCGTTTGATGGCAGGGTCGTAAAAATCGTTAAAATCGTCAACAATCGTCACGCGCCAATTACCTTCGCGCAACAAGCAGTCAACCAAATGCGAGCCGATAAAGCCCGCGCCCCCAGTGATTAGCACATTTTTCATAAATGGAGAACGGAGAATGGAGAACGGAGAATGGCGGCTGATTTTCCATTCTCCATTTTCCACTATCCATTATTTTGTCGCGTAAATCCACAGATGCCAGCCGCAGCGCGCTGCCAAGCTCTTTTCCAATCCACGCGGCAGCAAATTTCCGACGACGGGCAGCCAGCGTTTGTTGAGAAAGTGAACCGCCGTAGAGACTTGGGCGAAATCATGGAAAAGTTCTATTGCTTCGGCGCGTGAGTAAACGCGCGAGAGCGGATTGCCCGCGCCGTCGGTGTGGCGGCTCAGAAATTCTTTAGGCGAGAGGTAACTGTCGGCATCCGCCTGCAAGTTACGGGCGTGTTCGCGCAGACTTGCGACGGGTTCGCCGGTTATTTTATTGACCAGTTTGAGGCCCGTTTCGGTTTTCAACAAACGCGCCCCATGTCGCCGTAAGATGTTGATATTGATGCGGTAATTGTAAGAATTGCGATGATAAAGCATCACTTTCGCCACACCGCCGGGCCGCAAGACGCGATGCGCTTCGCGCACGGCGCGGGCTGTGTCAGGCGTGTGGTGCAAGACGCCGTGCGAATAGATTATATCAAAAGAATTGTCGGGGAAATCCAGGTTTTCCGCGTCGGCCTGGCGAAATTGGCCTGATAAACCGAACAGTTCAAACCGCAGACGCGCCAGATTAGTAGCCGCTTCGGTCAAATCTACGCCGGTGTAGCCCGCGCCGGCCTGGGCGAATTGCGCCCCGTCGGTGCCGAGTCCGCAGCCGATTTCCAACACTCGCAAGCCCTTAGCCGCGTTAAAATTCGCCGCTTGGGGGATGTGCCATTCCGTGCGGTAACGGTGTTCGGTAACGAGTTCGTAAAAGCGTTTCGTGCCGGGTTCCGCTTCGGCAAACTTCACGCCGCACGGATTGGCCTGCCAATAATCGCGCACACGGTTTTTTAATGCGTCCAAATCGTCGGACGCCTGAGGCATGGCAAGAATTTGAGCGGTCTGGTTCATAGCGACACGCCGAACCAAGCAAATTAGCACGCCACCGCGCAGAAAACAAAGGCGTTAGACCGAGCCTTGAAGCCATGGGTGTAATTGGAAGTGCGACTCAACCTGGTTTCTGCAGCTTGCCGCCCTACCGTGCGGTCAGGTTCTATCTGACCGGAGCGTGTTCTCTGAAGTTCTGCGGCTCTGCCGCCGTTTTCACGAATAATGTCTAACGCTTGCGCCGAAAGAGGAGGCATAGCCGCCAGAGGCCAAGTGGTGGCCTGACGGTGAGGCACAGCCTCACCGCACGGTAGGGCGGCAAGCCGCAGATGAGTCGCACTTTCAATTACACACTTTGCCGGCTTTTTCGGCGCAGCGCGGTTATCATACCCACACAAAAGATATTTTGCGCCCATTTATTAGTTCGCTAGGAAATAATTGTTCGCGGTTAAATTCAGCACGGATTTCTGCTTGGCAGCAAAAAATAGTTGGTTTCGTTTAAGTTCAAACCGCCGTTGGAGACCAACAGAGGTATCCACAGGCTTTTGCGCTCACGCCGCGTCTCGGTTAGACTCTGCAATCGTCTGTAAATCGCTCCGATGGATGATTGCTTGCTATGTCAATTTTGCAACAAATACGCCAACGCGCTGCCGCCGACCCGCAACGCATCGTTTTGCCCGAAGGCGAAGACCCGCGCACTGTTGTGGCCGCCGCGCTCTGCGCCCAACAAGAACTGGCCCGCATCACTATTTTGGGCGACGCCGACAAAATCCGCGCTCTCGCCGCGCAACACGGCGCGGATTTAGTTGGCGTGGAAATCATTGACCACCTCAAAGCCAATGATTTCGACAAGACCGTCGCGCTCTTTTACGAACTGCGCCGCGCCAAAGGCATCACCCAAGACGAGGCCCGCAACGCCGTGCGCGACCCGCTCTTTTACGGCAATCTGATGGTGCGCCAGGGCCGCGCCGATGGTTCTGTCGCCGGCGCAACCAATACGACGGCTCACACGGTGCGCGCCGCGTTGCTGTGTATCGGCGTGCGTTCCGGCTCCAAACTCGCTTCAAGTTTCTTTCTGATGGAAAAAGTGAACGCCGCTTTCGGTCACAACGGCGCGATGATTTACGCCGATTGCGGTGTGGTAGTTGACCCAACCGCCGCGGAACTCGCCGAAATCGCTCTCGCCGCCGCCGAGTCCTGCCGCGCCTTGCTTGATACCGAACCGCGCGTCGCCTTGCTTTCGTTTTCCACCAAAGGCAGCGCGAAACATAAACTTATTGACAAGGTGGTCGAGGCCGTCAAGACAATACGCGCCCGCGCCCCCGAACTCGTCGTGGATGGCGAACTACAGGCCGACGCCGCGCTCATTCCGTCCGTCGCCGCCTCCAAAGCGCCCGGTTCCGATGTGGCGGGCCGCGCTAACGTGTTGATTTTCCCCAACCTGGAAGCCGGCAATATCGCCTACAAGCTTACCGAACGCATCGGCGGGGCCACCGCCATCGGCCCCAT
>JAYVJN010000244.1:0-6684 GCA_043769325.1 Acidobacteriota bacterium | reverse complement strand
AAAGTTTGCGCGAGAAACGCCGGTTGTACCGCCTAGCGTAAGCGGGCGGGCAGAATCTGAACTCCCAACCTGATTGCCGATTTGCAATAAATCTCTTTTGGAAATTTCGTAAATCTGCACGTCCATGACCACTTCGGCGCGGTCTTTGTCAATGCTGGCAATGAGATTTTCAATGAGACGGATGTTTTCCGCCGTGTCGCGCACGGTTAAACTATTGGTGTCTTTATCCACCAAAACAATCGTGGACGGGCGGCCTTGATTCGGCGGAATGGCTTGCTGAATGAGGGCGCGGGCGTCTTCGGGTTTGGCGTTGGAGAGATAGAAAGTCTTGAGGACGAGTTGCTGAAACTGAGCGCGGCGCGTCTGGTTGGCGACAAGAATCGTGCGGCGGCTCAGTTTTTGGAAAAACAAGCCTTCCTGCAAGAAAAGGTAATCCAACGCCTGGCCCGTCGTGATATTCCGCAACTTCATGGTGATATTTTTCTGTTGACGGAAAGTTTCAGGGTCGAAAATGACGTTGAGGCCCAAGCGGTCAGCGAGAAAGCCGATAACCCATTTGAGGTCGCGGTCGTTATATTCAAAGGTGCTCAACTCTTCGGCGCGTGGCACGCTATTGTCGCGGGGCGCGGCCTTATCGGGGCGATAGGCTGTCGGTCTGACTTGCATATTGCCGGGCTTGGCTTTGCCATCGTTCATTTCGCCTTCGGGTTGGTCGCGTTCGTTATAGAAACGCATGGCGCGGGTCATTTCCTGTTGCGCCAATTGATTCACGGGGTCGTAGGCGTAAGCCTGGCGGAAAGCGTTGTACGCGCCGATGTAGTCCTTATTTTCCATCAAAGAGCGTCCGCGCTGCATGAGAAACTGCGAAGCGTTGAAAATGGAACGCTGATAATGCAAGCGATATTCCGTATCCGAAGGGTTGGCCGCCAAAGCCAGCGTGAACTCCTGCGCGGCCTGTTCCCATTGCTGCGCGGTTTCATGCTCCATGCCTTTCTTAAAGTTCTTCTCGCCTTTCTTTTTGGCAAACGCCGTGAGCGGCGCGCCGAGCAGACAGATTGCCATAACCAAAGCGGTGAAGGCGTGAAAATAAGTGTTGCGTTTCATAATTCGAGTTCCTCAAACTTTCCTTTGAACTACACGCAAGGGGCAAGCGATAGTTCCTAAACATTTAGCTTGGGCTGTATTCTGCCACAGTAACCAAATAATTCAATGCGCCGTACAAGCGATTTAGCTTGTCAACGGTGAAATTTTCGGGGTCGCGGACAAAAACATCCTGTTCCAACTTGCCGAACTGCCACAAATTGGCGTCCGTCACAATGCCATAGACGGGGTGTGCTGCGTCATCGTTGATTTTCTGCGCCGCCACCAATGCGGCTAAACATTGTCCCCAACCTTGTTCAAAATCGTTCTTTTTGGCTTCGACGACAATCAGCAAAGGCTTTGCCAGCACTGTTTTACCTAGCTCCGATTTGCTGGAAAAGATGTAAGCGGGCGTGCCTGTGAGAACGCCGTCATATGAAATACTTTTCTGAATCCAAAACGAACATTTTTCGTAGTGGAGTTTGTAAGTTTCGCGCAGCAACGGCGAAATAACTACTTCGCTACGCGCGGCTTCCGAGCTAAAAACGTCCAGGTTATTCTGGTAAAAGATAAAATCGGCGAGAAAATTCTCCGGCGGCGTCATCTCCGGGGCCGCAACGAAACGCTCCTCGCGGTATTTGATGCGATACTGCTCTTGCGCTTGGGCGATATTTTTGAAGTCGCTAAAAGCCATGTTTACTTAGTTTCTGGTAAATCTAGTGTTCAGTCAAGGTTGCGTTGGCAGAGCAAGTCAGTACCACCTGCGGTAGCGGGTGGGTTCCGGCTATTGACCCACCCGCTACCGCAGGTGGTACTGACCCGTCAGTCAATCCTTGACTGAACGCTAGATGGCGACGATATGCTCTAAAAAATAGTGAAATGTAGCGGTTGCCGATGTTTGTGAAACGGCGACGGCTAATAAAAGCAGAAAACCGGTGAGGCCCGACCAGATAGCGAGGTCAAGGCGATGGCTGACACGGGGCTTGCCTCCCTGTGCCAATTGTCTGACGCGACGGGCCAGCATATCCCGGTCTTCGTCAGGGTGGAGCAAATATGCGCCAAGCGGAAGGTTGGCGCGGCTTTCGGGTGTAGCGAGGCGGGTGATTTTCAATAAAGCGGAAGCCAATTCAAGCGAAGTGTCAAAGCCGGATTGTGCGGCGTGTTCATCGGCGGCGCATTCTGCGCTGGCGGCCCAAGCGCGGTCTAAAGTGCGTCCGAAAGGAACAATCGTCAACACATCGCTGCAAGCGCGTAACAAAATGCGTTTCAAGTTGTCGTGCGTTACCAGATGCCCTAGCTCATGGCGCAAAGAAGCGTTTAGTTCTTCCGCAGTGAGTGTCACAAGTATTTGTTCGGCAACAAACAAACGCGGGCGGAAAACGCCGACAACCGCCAATACGGGAAAAGGATGACTGACAACCACAGTGGGAATGTTGATTCCAGCCAAAGAAATGGGCGCGGCGGCTCGTAACCAACTTTGCATCAGACGGCGGGTTGCTCGCCAGGCCGTGAGGCCACGCCAGACCGCCAGAGCAAAACCGGCAAAAGTCAGGAAGGCGAAAAGGCTCATCGGCCAGCCAACATTTTCGGTGGTATGCGTCGGTTCGTGGGTTAAGTATGCCGGAAGCATAAACACGCCGACAAAAAGAGTTGCCCCGATAACAGGGGCAATCCGAAAAGCGAAAATAGTTCGGGAACGGTCTTGCGCCCGCCAGTTCATTGTGCGCGGCCCAAGCCAACGCCAAACGGCGGCGGCAACCAATGACGCGGCTGCATTGAGCAGCAATAGTCCGGCTAAACTCAGACAAAGGCCCAGCCAAAAGTACATCGCTTAACGCTCCTCCCGCTCGCGTTTCTTCTCTTGCACCAACCTTTCAAGTTCATCCAAGAGCGCATGGTCGCGTTCGCTAACGGCGTCCACAATACAGGCTAATACGGGCTCCACCTTGCCGCTTCTGCGTCCCAGTAAACTATCAATCACGCCGGCGACCATACCGCTTTCTAATTCACGGCGCGAAACTGCCTGTTGATAGAGAAAAGCGCGTCCTACTTTGCGCCGCGACAAAAGCCCTTTTTTGTGCAAACGGTCTAGCGTCGTCATTAGCGTAGTGTACGCATTCTCTTCGCCCAGGCGTCGCTGAACCTCGCGCACGCTGGACTCACCCAGATACCAAACGGCATCCATCACCTCGCGTTCCAGTTTGCCCAGCGAATCGTCGAAAAGTTCTTGCGGATGCTTAAAGCCACGCAAGGTAAATTTTAAGAATCCCATAAAAATGTTAAGCAAAAACGGCAAGAAATTAACCGCCCTCTTTCACTGTCTCCGTTAATGTTTGACCTGTTTGATGTAAAACTACCAACGCGCCGGCACCAGGTCGGGGCCGTGAACGTGCGTTCCCGTCAAGATGTTGGGGCCGGTGATGTCGGGGTTATTATTACCGCCGTCGTTATGCAAGAAGTGCGCCCCGTACCAAACCACAATGTCATCCGTCAACGCTTCACCCGTGACAAAATTATCCAGGCGAGCTGAACAAGGCAAAGGGTTATTGACCGAACAAGTTACGCCGGTAAACCCATCGTCAATTTCGGTGGGGTTGCCGCTACCGTCAGAATGGTATTTCAGCAACCACAAATCTCCGGCAGAAAACCCGCCGTCACTCTGGCTTTGGGCATAGCCGTCATTCGAGTTGGGGCGAATCATGTAACTATCCAGCGTTTGGCGGTTTTGCACCAACCAATTCTGCCGGGCCGTGCTGCTGCGGAAGAGTTTTGTCTCGTTTGTATAAGGGTTGCCCCAGGCAAACTCGCGGCGCGACGGGCGAATAACGTTATTTGCCGCAGCCCCTATGTCAAAATCCATCCGCCAATAGACGTGATGGACGTGGGGCGCACAGACGCAACTGTCATCAGTCGCCCCGTAACCGTAACGCGGGCGAATAGTTCCGTCATTCGCCAGGCGGTATTCGTTGACATAACGATACCAACCGGCTTGCATCTCGCTTACTAACACCACTTCATTGCCTTGACGGTAAAAAGCCACACCGCGAAAATTGCCGGTGTCATTGCCTGTTTCCAGCGCGGTAGTGGCGATGTTCGTGCCGCAGTCACGAACTCCCGGCGCAACATCAGTGCCATTGGCCTGGAACATATCTTCCTGATATTGCCAATCACGGTAAGGGCCGCAAGCGTCTGCGACATAACGCACATTCAAAATCGGCGTGTGAATCCGCTTCAAAACCATTTTGCCCTTGTACATGACGTTCCGCAGTTCAACGCCAGAGCGTTTGACGTTTGTGCCCGAAGAGCTTGAAGGGCGGTTGACAATAAAATTCCACAAGGTAGCGCCGTTTTGCTGCACCGTAAATTGAAACTGTCCGGCCACGCCAATGCCTGAACTTTGTTGACCGGAATCAGGAACACCACAGGCTTGCGGCGCGGCCCTAGAGGTTGGCGGGGCGCCGCCTTGATAGCGCACAAACTTATTGCGCACCAAATTAACCCCGACTACCTCATTGGCGTACTTGCTTTTTCCACCTGATGTCAACAGTTGAATGTTAATTGTGCGTTCAATTATACCATCTACAATTGACGCCTCAAGCACGGGCGGCATGGCCTGGCTTGCCAGCAAACTGCCTTCCTTTAACCCAAGCCCAAAAGTATCGGCCTCACGCAATAGACTCACAGCATACTGGTATTCCTCAGGGCTTGGCGGTGGTTGGTCGTTATCAACAATAACTGTATCCGTGCCGCTTCCGTCAATATTGCCTTCCGCATGAACATTGAAATTACTCGCGTAGTTGTAAAAATTGGCGCGGTAACGGGTTGGTGGCAATGATTGGTTATTTTTTGCGAAATTTTCGAGAAAGTCGCACGAAAGCAAGCGAAAATTGCCTCCGTCCAGGGCTTTAGCCAACGTCGGACGGTTAGGAAGTTGCGTCATTAGTGCATCTATTTCTGCTTGTGCGGGACCCAACTGCGTAACCGTTACTACTAACTCATCTTGCGCTGTAGTTTTGCCGGCGGCTTTGGCGAGTCTCTTCTTTTCGCCTTTATTTTTGCCAGACGCTTGAACCGGAGTGTAAGACAGCAACAAAAGCGCGGGGAACGCCAGCAAAACGGTAGTAACCAACCGTTTCATAAACAGATTTGTTCGCATTTTTATTTCCTCAAAGTATTACCAATTCGGGGCAGTGGCTAAACGCGCATAGCATTCAGACAATGCACAACTACAAGAAACTAAGCAGACAGCCTTTATCCTAGTTACTACACAAAAACATTCCGGTCAAGCAATTTACTAATGGGCAGTTCCAAAAATACATTGTCTATCACTTGATTCCAACATTTTGTATTTTCCTAGATTTTAGTCCCTCTGTTTTTCTTCATTTTTAGTTTTTTCATCTGTTTTTCTACCCTTTGGGGTGGTGTTTTCCTTTATTTCTTCAATTCCTCTCCAATTTTTACCTTTTTTCTACGCTTGGACACACTTCTCCCTTAACATATTTATCCCCAGTTGCACGGCCCGACAAATGTTGTACGCTAAATTCGTTAATCCGATGACTACTCGCGCCCGCACTTTTCCGATACTCCTGATTTGTGTTCCTTTCATACTTGTTTCCACAAAACCAAAGATGTGTTCTACTCTCGCACGGTATTTTGATTTGCCACGATTGCTCTCTTTTTGCGCTTCCGTCAAAGGTTTGTTTTTATACCCTTTTTCGTGTACCCGGTTAATCATTGCTACTTTCTTGATGCTGGCTTCTTGCTCTTCTCCGGTGTAGGCACTGTCGCCGTATAAGGGCTGTCCCGCATCTTTTTCAGCCAACAATTCTTCCAGCACTTGTGAATCATGCACATTGGCGGGAGTCACCGTATAATCATCTATCAATTTGCTTCCGACATCCGCTTTGATATGGTTTTTATACCCATAATACGTCTCATTATTTTTCTTCGTCCATCTCGCTTCGACATCTTTATGTGACAATTTGTGCTTGTTTTCCTCTTTTTCCCATTCTTCCGGTGTCTTGCCAGCTTTGATTTCCTTGTTTTCTGCCCGACTGTTTCTCTGTCTCGGCACTTCGTGAAAACTCGCATCCACCATTTTCCCTGCTGACACTATCAACTTCTCCTTTTCTAATTCGGCGTAAAAACAGGTGAATAACTTCTTTTCATGCTCCGCTTCTTTGAGTCTTTCTTTGAAGTTCCAAATCGTATTTGTATCCGGCACTTTGGCGCTTAAACCTAAGCCGGTGAACCTTTTGAACGATAGCCTGTCGTTCAGTTGGAATTCCATTTGCTCGTCCGATAGATTGTATAACCGTTGCAAAATGATAATCTTAAACATCAAAACGTAATCATATGGCTTCGCTCCGGCTGAACTTTTCCTTTCCTTCTGCTGGAAAATCTCGTTGAGCGTTTCTCGGAACACTTCAAAATCTATTCTGCCAGTGAGCTTTTCTAAGGGGTCTTTTAACCTGCTCAACTTTTCTAATTGCTCATTGATATCGAAAGATTCTCGTCCTAATTGCTTTGTTCCTGTTGGCATATATTAAATTTTAGCTTCTTTTACGCTATTTTGCCAAAACTCCTATTTTTGGAACCGCCCTT
>JAYVJN010000243.1:0-5400 GCA_043769325.1 Acidobacteriota bacterium | reverse complement strand
ATTCGAGATAAACCGCACGGGGTCAATATCTTCGCGTGTGCCGCCGGTGGTGATAAGAATACGTTCGCCGGCCAAGTCCTGTTTGACGCCGCGCAGAATATCCAAAGCCGCCGCGACGATGCGCTCCGGTTCTGACAGACGCCCGGGGCCGAACGTGCCGCAAGCCATTTCGCCGTCGTCGGGCGCAACGATACGGACGCCGTCGGCGCGCAGTTGCGCCAGATTGCGTTGCGTCGCCGGATGCCGCCACATGGTCGTATTCATGGCCGGCGCAAGCAAAACGGGCGCGGTGCAAGCGAGATAAGTTGACGTGAGAAAATCGTCGGCCACGCCGTTGGCGAATTTGGCCAGGAGGTTCGCCGTCGCGGGCGCAACCAACAATAAATCAATGGTTTGCGAGAAAGTTATGTGCGCGATGGGGTCGGGATTATCGGGTGCGTAATCGTCCACCAAAACGTGCTGCCCCGACAGGGCGCGAAAGGTGAGCGGCGTGATAAATTCACACGCACGCTCCGTCATCGCCACGCGCACCTCGCAGCCCGCCTTTTGTAGCCCACGCAGCACTTCCGCCGCTTTGTAAGCCGCGATGCCGCCACTCACGCCCAACGCCACACGCCATTTTGTTTCACTTTCGCCAACCATGAGCGCAATCTAACGCAGCACGCGGCAAAGCACAAATTACCGGCGTCCATATCGCTTATTTTAGTGACGCCGCGAAGCCAGTAGGCAGTAGGCAGTAGAAAAAGACGGATGTTGCTACTGGCGACGCAAGCCGGAAAGTCATTGGCGCAGACCGAGACGGCGGCGGCGGTTCGCGCCTGTGTTAGCGCAACGCGGCTTCTTACTGCCGGCTGCTGGCTGCCTGCTGCTGCGTTGCGGCCTATTTGAGCCGTTTTTTACCACGAGACAGGGTGCACAGGATTTGGCAAGATTGACAGGTTTGTCTCAACTACCCAGGCCAGTGCTACTTGAACTTTGCGTTCCGGTCAATCTTGAAAAATCTTGTCAATCCTGTCCCGTCCCTCTTTGTGTAAACCCTTCGGCGAAGGTAACTGAGCGTCAGGCTTGAGTTGATACGGCTCCGGTTGAGCGGTTTTGCAATCGCTGTCAAACGGTCAGCGCGGCTTCGAGGTGACGGTGTTCGCCAACCATGAGAGGCAGCGTTATTTCTTTCGTTTTTAGTTTGGGCGGGTTGAGCGGAAGCGTTATTTTGAAGGTCGCGCCCGCGCCATAGATGCTTTCCACTTCGATGATACCGGTATGGCTGCGGATGACGCTATGCGCGGTGGCCAGGCCCAAGCCCGTGCCCTTGCCGCCTTTAGTGGTGAAAAACGGCTCGAAGATGCGGGAACGCACCTCTTTGGTCATGCCTGGGCCGGTGTCGGTGAAGCGGAGTTCGATGTTTTCGCCTTTCAGCGTGGCAGAGACGGTAATCGCGCCCGGGCCGGCCAGCGCGTCCACCGCGTTGTAAATCAGGTTTACGAATACTTCTCTTAATTCGCCCATGTCGCCGCGTAAAAAAACCGGCTCAGGCGGTTCCCAATTGAGAGAAATTCCTTGCTCCGCACAGCGCGGGCGCGTCATCTCAACTGCGCTGCCCAACAATTTCATCAAGTCCAGGCGGATAAAGTCTTCGTCGGTGCGGGGCCGGCCAAAATCTCTGATACGCCTAATCATGGCAACCGAGTCGTCCACCGTTTCGAGAATCAGGCCCAGGTTCTTCTCCACCTTTTCCGGCAAACTCGTCATTTGAATGATTTGCGTGCGGCCTTTAATGATGGTCAGGGCGTTGTTGAAGTTATGCGCCACGCCGAACGCCAATTGGCCCAACGACGCCATCTTTTCACTATGAATTTCCTGCTCGCGGCGTTTTCGCTCTTCTTCTTCCGCCGCCGCCACGAGTTGGCCGCAAGCGCGTATCCGTTCGCGCGTCTCGCTGCTCTGTGTGGCCCCCAACAGATATTCCGCCCGGGCAAAAAAATCGCGCCGCTCAATTAGCGTCAAACGGTCACACATCTCCTCGACCAGCGATAAGGCTGCCCGCCCCGCCCCTTCCAAATCAGCGCAACGCTCGGCGGTATGCAAAGCTTCATTGAATGAGTACCGCGCCTCCACCCAACGATTGAGTCGTGCGTAAGTTATCCCTTGCGTGGTAAGTGCCTCGGCCAAAAATGCGTCTTCACGGCTTTCTCTAAAGGTTTTGACAGCCTCAGCAACAGCCGTAGCTCCTTCTTCATAGCGATTGACAGTAAGAAAAAGACGGGCGCGACTCTCATTAATGTGCGCTATGCCAATTATATCTTTCAGCTCAACAAAGAGATGGCGTGCGCTATTAAAGTGTTGCTCTGCCTCATGGCTTTGCCCTAAAGCCATAAGCAGCATACCGAGATTATTCAACACCAATGCACAACTGCGTAAACTGCCAGCTTGCTCAAAACAACGACCAGCCTGAGAGAAATAAGCACTTGCCTCTTTTAATAACGCTATATTATTTTCTGCTTTCCCCAGTTCTTGTATGGTCAAAGCATAATTATTGAAAAATCTTCCATGTAAAAAGACACTATGTTCTGGCTGTAACATCTGTGCTGCTTGCTCTAAGGTAGCTTTAGATTCTCGCAGTCTTGTACTAACTTGCTCAACAACTGCACGTCGCAATAAGGTAATGATACATAGTTCCTTATGGTCGCTTTGTTGCAAATAGCTCAGGGCTATTTGATAATTATCGTAAGCCAAATCAAGTGCGCCTTCCCGATAATAGCAATGCCCTAACTCCATATGGCATTCAGCAATGCTTTTCTCAGCACCTACAACCTCAAACAATGCCAGGCTCTTACTAATCCAATACTGTGAATGTTTGTTTTGAGTGCCATGATTTTGCGTACTGTCCAACCACCCATTGACTGTTCCAACCCGTAACAATAGTTCTGCCGCTGCACGTCTGTCTAAGCCATCCAAACATGGTTCTTGACCAGGTTTCCACCAACTTCCCAAGATTGCACAGGCCCCTTCATAATCACCTACAACTTCACGAGAGATTGCGTAGGCGCAAGCAGCCTCGACAGATAGAACAGAGGCTCCTAAACGAGGCTCATTTGGGTTTTTTTCCATAGCTGTAATTCTAAAGATAAGGGAGATTTGGAAAATATCAGCTCAAACAATTGATGCGACATGAATTTACTTATGGCAACATAGCTGTTCACATTAGGGCAAACGCATCTGAAATAATTGACAAATAAAGGGTTTACCAGTGTTTTCTAAAACTTAACGCGGCCCTTTGGGGTAAAATGTCAACCATTTCGCTAGCTTGCAACCCCTCGTTAAACTGTTGATTTCGCCTTTACCGGCGGCTAAGTTGTTGATTTCGCAAAGACCTGTAAAGCAAGTGAAATCAATAATTTCAGATGCGTTTGCCCTAGTTTGCCCTCTGTTCACATTGACTGCTATTGATGAAGTCCTGTAAAGTATGAGACGTTCCCTGAAAAATAAATACTATGGAAAAGTAAAAACTTTTCCATAGACCTTAGGCAAGCGGAATGTTAGATGCGAACTAGCATCCAAAAACTGCCTTCAACTTCGCGTGTAAGGAGGACAAGACTATGAAACGTCTGGTCAGTCTCGTAGCTATAGCGTTGCTGTGTCTGGCACTATCAGCGAGTGTATTCGCAGGAAGTGTTCCTATTACTGTAAATGGGAGCGTTCCCATTACGAAGAATGGAAGCGTTCCCATTACGAAGAATGGAAGCGTCCCCATTACCGCGCCAATAATTCTGGCATTGCTGCAAGTCTTAGGTGGTCGCGGATAGCAGATACAAAGTTGTAGGTTGGAGTTGCAAATTCCATTCTTACTCCCACGACGGCAAATGATTACAGTCAATTGCTGTCATTCACTTTGACCACTTGTAAACGAGTCTATTGACCTGGTTGGGCGGCAAACCCAATCAAGTTGACCGATTACACGGGAGAAATCCCGTACAGGTGTTAAATCAGCAAGAACTGTGCCAGACGGCGGTTCGGTTTTCTCTCAAGAGAGCCGGACACGTTGTCTGGCACTTTTCGTGCCCGTTGCGAGGTGTAATTGAAAAGGCGACTCAGTGCGATTTCTGCGGCTTTGCCGCCCTAACGTGCGGTCAGGTTCTACCTGACCGGAGCGTGTTCTCTAAAGTTCTGCGGCTACGCCGCCGTTTTCACGAATGATGTCTAGCACTTGCCCAGAGAAAACAGCGGCGCAGCCGCCAGAAATAAAGGGGTGGCCTGACGGTGAGGCACAGCCTCACCGCACGGTAAGGCGGCAAGCCGCAGATGAGTCGCACTTTCAATTACATCCGTCGTTGCGCCCAAGCGAAAAAACGCTGCCGAAACATTTCAGGTCGTGTTAAGATGCGCGACGGTTTTAACTCATTTTCGGGAATTAGTGACGGAAACAGCGATGTCTGGTTTTTGGGCAAATTTACAGGCGCAGGAAGGCATGGCGGGCTTTCAGTGGGTGGCGCTGGCTTTTGTGGTGTTCGCGGTGCTTTTAGGCGCGATGATTCCGGCGCAAAGGGCGAAGCTGCGTAACGCCGTGCTGCTGTTCGGCGTGGCGTGCGTGGGGCTTGCGCTCTCGGCTTTTTTGTTCAACCCCGCCCTTAAAATCGGTGAACAGACGGTCTTTTATAAACTCCTCCATTGGACTTCGCTGTTGTTGGCGTGGATAGCGTTTATCAATGTCGTCAGCGTGTTGGTGGCGGATGTGCTCTTACATTCGTTGCGTTTAGAGTTGCCGCGCATCCTCCGCGATTTGCTGCTGGCGTTGGCGTATGTGGTGGCCGCGTTGACGTTACTAACGCGCGTCGGCGTGGATTTGACCGGCATTGTGGCGACTTCGGCGGTAATGACGGCGGTAATCGGGTTTTCTTTGCAAGATACGCTGGGCAACATCATCGGCGGCGTGGCGTTGCAACTGGAACGCACCATCAACATTGACGACTGGATTCGCATCAACGATAAATACGAAGGCCGTGTGACGGAAATACGTTGGCGGCAGACTTCCATTGAAACGCGCGATTGGGACACGGTGGTCATTCCCAACAGCTTTTTGCTGAAAAACCAGGTCGTCGTCCTGGGTAAACGCGAAGGCTTGCCGCGCCAACACCGCCAATGGGTTTACTTCAACGTGGATTTCCGCTATCCGCCGGCGGACGTAATCTATTGGGTGGAAAAGGCTTTACAGGCCGAACCGATTCCCGATGTGGCCGCCACGCCGCCGCCGCATTGCCTTTCCACCGACATCCACGAGAGCTATATCACTTACGCCGCGCGTTATTGGCTGAAGGATTTGGCCGCCACCGACCCGACCAACTCCATCGTGCGGACGCGCGTTTACGCCGCGCTCAAACGGGGCGGCATCCCGCTTTCGATTCC